>JAJRUK010000235.1 GCA_024277835.1 Planctomycetota bacterium
AGTTCTTGCCCGCTTCGATGGCATCGGCGATTTTGCCAAGTTCGCTGCCGCCGCCCTGGGCCATGTCTGGTCGGCCTCCGCCTTTTCCGCCTACGATGGGGCAGATTTCTTTGATGAGGTCGCCTGCTTTGATTCCCTTTTTGACGACCGCATTGCTCATGCCGGCAATGAGCACGACCTTGCCATCGTTCGATGTTGCGAGAAGGACAGCCGAGGATTCTGTCTTGTTGCGAACCCAGTCGATCGCGCCGCGGAGCGCGTCGGCGTTGGCCGCGGGGACTTCGCCGACGACGACGGTGGTATCGCCGATCGTTTCAGCTTTTTCAAAGAGGGCTGCGACGGCGGATTGGACCGCTTCGCCGGAGGATGCGCTGGCCTTTTTTTGCTGCGCTTTGGCCTGCTTTTGAAGGGTGGCGATGATGTCCTGAATCTCGTGGCGTATGGCGATGGGGACGATCGCATCGGCTAGCTTCTTTTGAAGCTCGGCGAGTCTCGTCGAGAGATCGTCTGTTTCGCCAAGAGCTTTCGCCTCGTTTTCAAGCGCGTTGCCAACGGCGATTGCTTGGACCGCTGCATCGCCAGAGATACCTACTAGGCGGCGGACGCCTTTCGCGACGCCCTCTTCACTGATGAGGACGAAGCGGGTGGCTTCTTTTGTTTTCGTCAGGTGCGTGCCGCCGCAGAATTCTACGGAGTATTTCATCCACTCCGGGTTTTCGGGGTTGCCGAGTAGCGTTTGTTTGTCGTCTGTGCCCTCATCGCCGATGGGGACGCCGATGGACACGACGCGGACCTTGTCGGGATATTTTTCGCCGAAGACGGCGCGGAGCGTCTTGATCTTGAGGGCGGCCTGCTGGTCCACTTCTTTTGTGAAGACGTCGTGGTTGTCTTCGATCTGCTGGTTGCAGAGCGTTTCGATTTTCTGGAGTTCTTCGTCGGTGAGCGGTTTGTTGTGAGAGAAGTCGAAGCGGTTTTTTTCGGGATCGACGAGTGAGCCTTTCTGCTGAACGTGGTCGCCGAGGACCTCGCGCAGGGACCAGTTAAGGATGTGGGTGGATGTGTGATTTTGGGTGGTGGGGATGCGGTGGGTGAGATCGACGGAAAGCTTGCATTGTGCATTGACCTCGATCGTTCCGCGCGTGACGGTACCCTTGTGAACAACAATGCCATGCTCAGCCCGTTTGACGAAATCAATTCGCATCTCGCCTAGGTCAGTAGTGAGTGTGCCACGATCTGAAACCTGCCCGCCCTGCTCGATGTAAAGGCAGGTTCGCTCACATACGACAACAAGTTCTGTGCCGATGACGGCAGGGTGAGTTCCGAGTAAATACGCAACCGTGCCTTCGCACGCAGGCGGGGTCGCGTACTTCCAGGAGTCATCTGTGTCTACGAAGCGGAGCCGAGCGGCTTCATCGACGCCAGCAAAGTTGATTGCGTCGAGAAGTTCATCGGTCTCGATAAGCGATCCCGATCGCGCTCGCGTCCTCGCTTCTTCCATTAGGCGTCCGTATTCGCCTTTGTCTATTGTTAGTTTGTCTTCCTCAGCCATTAGTTCGGTTAGGTCGATTGTAAAACCGAATGTGTCGTGGAGTTTGAACGCTGCTTCGCCGGAGATTTGCCCGTTCGTATTGGTGCGGGCGTTGTCGGCTGCCTCGCGGTAGAGCTTCAAGCCTCTGTCGAAGGTGCGACCGAAAGACTCTTCCTCATCGCGAATAATTTCTGTTACGTGCTCGATGTTCTTGCCGCGGTTGGCGGTTTTTAGTTCGGGAAAGGCGTCGGCCATGTGGTCGATGATTGGTTTTACGAGGTCGCAGAGGAAGGGTTCCTGCATGTTCATGTACTGGCGACCGTAGCGGACGGCGCGGCGGAGGATGCGGCGGAGGACGTAGCCTCGACCCTCGTTGCTTGGGGTTGCGCCGTCGGTCAGGGCGAAGGTTAGACAGCGGATGTGGTCGGCGATGACGCGGTAGGAGACGTCGATCATAGTTTGGGTGTTGTCGTGTTTGATGGAAGTTGATGGTTCGTTGCTACCCCCCCCCTTTGAAGGGGGGGAGGAAGAGTCGCCGCTCGGTAGAGTTGCGGTGTAGTTTGGAGCCCCGGTTCGGTTTTGGATGGCGTTGAAGATTGGGGTGAAGACGTCGGTGTCGTAGTTTGTCACTACGCCCAGCTTGCCTCGGTCCATGCCTTGAAGAACCGCGCAGAGACGCTCGAAACCCATGCCGGTGTCAACGTGTTTCGCGGGCAGGGGGGATAGCTTTCTGTCGGGGGCGCGGTTGAACTGGATGAAGACTAGGTTCCAAATCTCGATCACGCGGGCGTCGCCAGCGTTGACCAAAGGGCCTCCGGACAGGTCGGGCGTCAGGTCGATGTGGATTTCGCTGCATGGACCACAGGGACCGGTGTCGCCCATCTCCCAGAAGTTGTCCTTCTTATTTCCCGGGTGGATGTTCTCGGGTTTGATGTCGGTGACGGTTTCCCAGAGTTTCTTCGCCTCGGAATCCGGTTCTAACCCCTCGGCTGGGTCGCCTTCAAAGTAGGTTGCGTGGAGCCGCTCTTTCGGAATTTTCCAGACGTCGGTGAGCAGTTCCCACGCCCACTCGATGGCTTCTTTTTTGAAATAGTCGCCGAAGGACCAGTTTCCGAGCATCTCGAAGAAGGTATGGTGGTAGGTGTCTTGGCCAACGTCGTCGAGATCGTTGTGTTTTCCGCCGGCACGGATGCACTTTTGCGTATCAGCCGCCCGAACGTAGGGACGGGTGCCGGTCGCGAGAAATACGTCTTTGAACTGGTTCATCCCCGCGTTTGTGAACATGAGGGTTGGGTCGTCAAAGGGGACTACGGGGGAGGAATCGACGATTTCGTGGCCTTTGGAGCGGAAAAAGTCGAGAAACTGCTGCCTGATTTCCTTGGAGGTCATTCGCAAAACCTGTCGATGTTGAAACGTTGTGACGCCGCCGTCATGTGGCGGGAATTTTGTGTAAACGTTCGCTGGGGTCGCCCAACTTTACACACCTCGATACGTTACTAATGTATCGGGCGTGGCCACGCGGTCCAGCGAGCCGGTGCAAATGATGATAACACGCGGATAGGTGTGCTGCTGTTTGAGCGGCCCTTGTCGCGGGGAGGAATTGATATGCGAGTGAAGAGCTGTACTTGGATGCTTGGCGGATTGGGTGCGATTGTTCTAGCGGGGTGTTCGTCCACCGGGTCGAATTCGGCTGGAAAATCGACGAACTATCGATCGAACTATACGGCGAAGAGCAACCCGACGACCGACGCCGGGCGCGGGACGCCGAGTCTTGGTGACCCGGAGAGGCCAGCCGCTTGGGTCTTGGTTGACGGGAAACGTGGGACGTACCGCGAGCAGGATGGCCACAAGCAGTTGCAGTGGGTTGTTGAGGATGCAGTGACGCCGTCGCCGACGTTCCGCGTCGAGGGGTATCAGCCGCTGTTGGGCAACCCGCGCGATTTCCGGTTTATTCTCAAGACGGTCGAGTCGCCCACCGGGTCGGATATCGCATATGCGGTGTCTGCGTCGAAGGGGACGTTCTCGCCGGGTAAGGAATACTCGCTGCTTCGACCGGGTGATAACTTTGTGATTCGTAACTGGACGACGGGGGATGTTGTTCGGGAAATCGCGCCGCTTCCGGCGGGGACGTATGTGCTGGCAGCCGATGTTCGCAACGAGCGGGCGGGCAAGGCGACGGCGGCGGTGACTTATTTTACGGTTGGCGAGGAATAGGGGACGGTGGTACCGGTTTGGTTTACCGAGCCGCGACCGTGAGGGAGCGATGGTCGCGTGGCATGGTCCACGCTTGCGTGGCCATGCTCCTGGTCAGGCAGCCACATGGCCACGCCCCGCGTGGACCATGCCACCCGAGATGGTCCTGTTTTAATGACTTTTGAAGGAACCGCCGGTTGATTCTGGCGGTTCTTTTTTTGCGCTCGGGGAGCTTTGGGGTATGATCGGGGCATGTCTGATTCGTCATTTGAGATTGATGCTGATATCCGTTGCGCGTGGACGCCGCCGTCGCGGGTGTACAACGATGTCGGAATCTATAACGCTGCGAAGGAGCGGATTTTTGCTCGTAGCTGGCAGCTTGTCGGGCATGTCGACGATGTGCGTACCGCGGGACAGGTGCATCCGTTTACGATGCTCGAGGGGAGTCTTGATGAGCCGCTGCTTCTCGTGCGCGATCGGGATGATGCGCTTCATTGCCTGTCCAATGTCTGCACGCATCGGGGGATGATTGTCTGCGAGCATGGCGGGGTCGAATCTTCTTTGCGGTGTCGATATCATGGTCGGCGGTTTGGGCTTGGCGGTGCGTTTGAGTCGATGCCGGAGTTTGAAGAGGCGGCGGACTTTCCCGCGAAATCGGATGATCTATCGCGCGTTTCGCTGGAGCGGTGGGGGCCTTTTCTTTTTGCTGCGATTGATCCGGTGATGCCTTTCGATGAGTGGATTGGACCGGTGCGCGATCGGGTTGAGTGGTTGCCGCTGGATGAGTTTACGTTTGATGCGTCGCGGTCGCGGGATTATCTGGTGGGGTCGAACTGGGCGCTGTACTGCGAGAATTACCTTGAGGGGTTTCATATTCCGTTCGTTCACGCGAGCTTGAACGAGGTTGTTGATTACGGAAGCTATCGCACGGAGCTTTCGCGGTATGCGAGTTTGCAACTCGGGTTCAGCAGCGGGGGGGATGCTGTTTTTGAACCGCCGGCGGGGTCAGCCGATGCGGGGACGGAGCCGGCGGCTTATTATTATTTCCTTTTTCCGAACTTGATGCTGAATTTTTATCCGTGGGGTCTTTCGATCAATGTTGTAAAGCCAGTGGCCGTTGATCGGACGCGGGTTTCGTTTACGACGTATGTGATGGATGCGTCGAAGCTCCAGGAGGGTGCGGGGGTGGGCCTGGATCGGGTCGAACGCGAAGACGAAGCCATCGTCGAGCTTGTGCAACAGGGGGTTCGGTCGCGATTGTATGATCGGGGTCGCTATTCGCCGACGCGGGAGCAGGGGACGCATCATTTTCATCGGTTGCTGGCGGAGTTTTTGTAGGGGGCAGTTGGAAAAGTGTGGCACCGGTTTGCAACCGGTGCGTTGTTTCCCGTCTCAGCACCTCGCACCGGTTACAAACCGGTGCCACACAAGAAGTAACCGGTTCCGTTTAAATTACTTGACCATTTGTTCATCCTTTCATAGAAGTATCGCACTATGTTTGATGCGCTAACAGATCGATTGGGCGGGATCTTTAAGGGGCTTCGTGGGCGGGGGAAGATCACGGAGGAGAACGTCGCGGAGGTGATGCGCGAGATTCGCACGGCCCTGCTTGAAGCCGACGTGAGTCTTGATGTCGCGAAGGACTTCTGTGAGGAAGTCGGGAAGAAGGCGATCGGGGCGGAAGTTCTCAATACGCTCAAGCCCGCCGACGTGATGGTCAAGATCGTCCACACTGAGCTTTGCGCGCTGATGGGGCCTGTTGATCCGCGGATTCCGTTTGTCACGCCCGGTCCGACCGTGCTCTTGATGGCGGGTCTTCAAGGGTCGGGCAAGACGACAACTTGCGGCAAGCTTGCGAAGTTGCTGTTGAGTCGGGCGAAGCGCCCGCTGATGGTCGCGGCGGACTTGAAGCGTCCGGCGGCGATCGATCAACTCGAAGTGCTGGGGCAGCAGATTGATGTTCCGGTCTATACAGAGCGAGGCCATGAGAACGCGGTCAAGGTTTGTCGCAACGGGATCAAGGAAGCACGGAAGACCGATCGCGATGTTGTGATTCTTGATACGGCGGGTCGTCTGGCGATTGATCAGGCGTTGATGGATGAGCTGGCGAAGGTCGCGGGGGCGACGAATCCGCATCAGGTGTATCTGGTTCTTGATGCGATGACGGGTCAGGACGCGGTCCACACAGCCAAGGTGTTCAACGAGCGTCTTGAGCTTGACGGGGTGATTCTGACGAAATTTGATAGCGATACGCGCGGTGGGGCGGCGCTGTCGGTGAAGCGCGTCACGGGGAAGCCGATCAAGTTTCTCGGTGTTGGCGAGAAGCTTGAAAACATCGAGGAGTTTCATCCGGAACGGGTGGCAGGTCGCATCTTGGGGATGGGGGATATCCTGACGCTTGTTGAGCAGGCGCAGCGCAACTTCGATCAGGAAGAAGCAGAGAAGCTCGAGAAGAAGATGGCCTCGGGGAGTTTTTCGCTCGATGATTTTCTGCTCCAAATCAAAAAGATGAAGCAGATGGGGTCGATGAAGGACATCATGAAAAAAATCCCGGGGATGGGGGACATGATGGGTGACGCTGAGATGGACGACGGGGAGATCGTTCGGATGGAAGCGGCGATTCAGTCGATGACGCCGCGCGAGCGTCAAAATCCAAAGATGATTGACACGTCTCGGCGTCGGCGGATTGCCAAGGGGGCGGGGATTGATCCGTCGGACGTGAGCCAGCTTGTGAAATCGTTCGAGCCGATGCGCGATATGATGAAAGCGATGAGCGGTCAGTCGTTCATGCAGCGGATGCGCATGGGGACGCAGTTTTCCCAGATGATGGCTGGCGGGGGAATGCCGAAGCTCAAGCAGAAGGCGTCGGCGTCCAAGCGGATACTCAACAAGAAAGACAAGCGCAAGAAGCGGCGACGTCGCTGATTGCTACAAACCCTGACCCCTCTGTGATTACCGTGTTTGCGGAGGGCACTTCGATTGGTCCGTTACGTCGTCGTTACGCGATGGGCATTTTGCAGCGTATCAAATCGTATGTCGCCACGATGTTCGGTAGAACCTTGCGCCACGATTCGCTAAGATGAGCGATGAGAGGGGACCGTTGGAATAGGTGTAGCGTGCGAGCTATTCACTCCCCATGCCGATAGTAGACCTGTGCGATTCTTGAGTGTAAACGAGAAGGGATAGGCGCGAGATTTCGGTACGATTTGAGATGCGTCGAGCGGGTCGCGGGTTGCGCTTGGGGGGCGGTGCGCGCGGTTGGGTTGCGCGATCGCTACTGATGCTGCTTGCGATTG
>JAJRUK010000236.1 GCA_024277835.1 Planctomycetota bacterium
GACACAGCCCGTGGCGGGATCACAAGAATCGGCCGTGCATTCATTTTGATCGAAACAGGTGATCGTCTCGTTGATACAGCCAATGGCGGAGTCGCACGAGTCGATCGTGCAGGCGTTCTGATCTTCGCAAACTACCGGCGCGATTTCGCAGCATCCGCCAAAGCACGTATTCGTCGTGCATGCATCGCCGTCGTCGCAATCGCTGTCGATGAGACACTCAGGCGTGTTTACGCAGCCATCGATCGGATCGCATGTGTCCGTTGTGCATCCATCTTTGTCATCGCATCGAGTGCTGTTGTCTACAAAAACGCACCCGGACGTGGGATCGCACGAGTCATCGGTACAGACGTCGTTGTCGTCGCAGATCAGTTCGAAAATCACGCAGCAACTGTCTTCGCACTTGATTTTCGTGCAGAAGTCAGCCGGGACGCAGTCGTCGGCAGTGACGCAGTCCGGAATGTTGACGCAACCAATCGCCGGGTCACAAGAGTCCGTCGTGCAGTGCTGCAGATCGTCACATTCGGCGCTGATGTCGTCGTTGACACAACCAATCGCCGGGTCGCATGAGTCAGCGGTACAAGCATTTTGGTCGTCACAATCCGCGGTGATGTCCACATTGACGCACCCAGTCGCCGGGTCACACGCATCCCGCGTACAAGCGTTCTGATCGTCGCAAGTCGGCGTAATGTCTTCATTGACGCAGCCTGTGGCCGGGTCGCAAGAATCCGCCGTGCAAGCGTTCTGGTCGTGGCACTCGGGGCTGATGTCATCGTTGATGCAGCCATCGACCGGGTCGCAAGAGTCCGCCGTGCAGGCGTTCTGGTCGTTGCAACTCGGAGTGATGTCCGTAAAGACGCAACCGATCTTCGGTTCGCAAGAGTCTGTCGTACAGACCGTTTGGTCGTCGCACTCGGCGCTAATGTCATCGTTCACGCAGCCTGTCGCCGGGTCACACGAGTCTCTTGTGCAGAAGTTTCCGTCGTTACACTCGGCGCTGATGTCAAGAGTGACACACCCCAAGAACGGATCACAAGAGTCCTCTGTGCAGGCGTCTCCGTCGTTGCAATCCTGGCTCCTGTCGGTGTTGACGCAGCCCGATGTTGGGTCGCAAGAGTCAACGGTGCATTCGTTCTGGTCATCGCACTCGAGACTGATGTCGTCGTTGACGCAGCCCAAGGTTACATCGCACGAGTCGGCCGTGCAGAAGTTGCCGTCGTCACACTGTGCGCTGATGTCGTCGAATACGCAGCCAGTGGCGATGTCGCACGAGTCGGCGGTACATTCGTTTTGATCATTGCAGGTGATGTCGATGTTATCGCAACAACCGGCCTGGCAGACGTCCTCGGTGCAGGCGTTCTGGTCGTCGCAATCGGAGGCTGTTAGGCACTCAGGAGTGTTGGTGCAGACGCCCGCTTCGCAGGTGTCCGTCGTGCAGCCGTCAACGTCATCGCAGTTCGGAACGGCCGTGTTGGAGCCGGCCGGTGTGATCAGCGTGCTCACCGGGCAGTTGAACAGACCGCTATCGCACAGGTCTTCCCAAAGGAAGAAAATCGTATCCGGGAGGTCGCCAACATCGCCAGGTTGAATCACGTATTGATCCTGTAGGAACTGGACACGTCCGCGAGTGGGGGCACCGGGCAAACCACTGACTGTGCTCAACGCGCCGCCGATCGTACAGGGCAGCGCACAGTTCAGCCCGGTCCCCGCGTCGCAAGCACCGCCGTCATCGGTACAAATGGCGTTTCCGGTGATCGCAACAATGGGAAGATCCCCGATGGCAGGGATACGGACGGTTCCTGACAATGTCAGTACTTCGTCCCATGCTTCGTGGATCACGATAGCGTCCTCAAATTCGTCCAGGAAGACGACTGTCGCGGTGCATTCTGTCGTTTCGCCGACGCATCGGGCGATACATCCCTTTGTTGCACCGACCCCGTGCTCGCCGGTAATCCCAGCCTCGACCGACTGAACGGACCACATGGCTCCGACGATCGCGAGCGCCAAATGAATTTTCGTTGTCTTTGACATTGTTGACTTTCCCAATTTCAGACTTAGACCAACATTACGACACGTGACGAAAGTACGTGCGCCCACATTTCATGTCGCAAGCGCTATCCGAGACGCTCCGACGCTGGAGCAGATGTGAACCCCTCTTGAAGTACCCCATCTTCCCCCTCTGAATAGCACAGAATACACGCAGACCGATGATGAACAAGCCACACCGGTCCAATTGCGAGAGTCTAGGCAAGCTCGTCGTAAAGATTCCACCCACGGTCTCTTATTTCACAAGATCAATTGCACGTTTCGATATGGGTCCGAATATACGCGCAATGATCGTTGCTCTTCAACGATTCGATCCCCGCGCGGTTATCGGGCGTCGCACAAATCCGTATCCGATAAATGGAAATGCTTCGACGGAACTTCGCGTGTTGCGCGTACGTCCGAGTTCGACGCGGCGCGCGCTTTTGCGCGGGCAGTCTGTGTCTGCTCGCGATGAATCATGGCCATCGTGTCTGCTGGCGATGACCGGGCGAACGCATGCGAGCTTGTGGTTCGTCGCAACTGAATTGAGGCGTCATTCGTTCCGTACGGGTGGCACCGGCGGCTTGTCCGCCAGTGAGAGACGCCGAGCACTGGTAGCAAGCTGGCAGTGGCACTCATCATTTGAGATGTGTCGGGCCACTCGCCGCCAACGCAGACTCCCCCCGGAATCGCATCGTCGCTATTTCCGTAAGTACATTATCGAGAATAGTTTGCGACGATGTCGCGTCTGGTGCGCATGGTGCCGCATTGGCGGGATTGCAGAATTTTCTAGATTTTCGTTGACAAAATCCCGAAAGATGATACAGATATAAACGTATGGAGATATAGTCGTATCGGGATGAATTGGTTCATGCTGTCACGAACGAGTGAGTATGCCTTGCGAGCGTTGATCCATCTAGCGCAGCACGAGGAAGATTGCCCCATCTCCGGAGCGCACATCGCCGGCGAGACGGGCATCCCTCCCAAGTATCTCTCGAAGATCCTCGGTGATCTTGTTCGCGCGGGCGTTCTTGACTCTTCCCCGGGGAAGACAGGTGGATTTCGTCTCCGGCGATCCGCCAAGAAAGTGTCCCTTCTCGATGTTCTCACACCTTTTGAACAATTTGAACGAAGAAGATGCCCGTTTGGGAACGCGGAATGCAGTGATCTGAACCCCTGCAATGCGCACGAGCAGTGGAAGAAGGTCATCGAGACCGAGCAGCGGTTCTTGATGAAGACGACGGTTCACGACATTGCCCTTCGCATGTCGGCAGACCCGCCTCGTCCCAGGGCTGGAGGCCGGAGAAAACGCCCGAAACCGTGAGGGCAGAATGTACAGGCTCGTTTGAGGAATGCTGCGGCGAGTCTCGTGCATCAGGGAGTGCATAGGTGTGACTGGTATAAGCAAAACTTCAGGAGGTCAACGCAGGTGAACCGATCTCGTGACATTCAACACGGGCCATACGATCGTGGGGCAACTCGCCTGACGACGGTTCGTCGCCGTTCCGTTCGGCTGATCGTTGGCGTTTTGGCAGCGATATGTGTGTTTCCGCTTGCTGCACAGGGCCAGGAAACCGCTGAGTACTTCAAGCTACATTGTTATAGTTGTCACACGATCGGCGGTGGACGTCTCGTTGGTCCTGACCTCAAAGACGTCACTGCGCGAAAGGATCGTGATTGGCTTGTGCGGTTCATTTTGAATCCGCAGGCAATGATCGATCGCGGCGATCCGTACGCCAAGCAGATTCTTGAGGAAGCTCGAGGTGTGGTCATGCCACCCGTTGCGGGTCTCTCGCGCGACCGGGCCAATCAGATTCTCGATATGATCGAAGCAGAGTCCGCACTCGAAAAATCTCAATTCGAGGGCGTCAAATTTAGCGATCGACCGTTTACGCCGGCCGATGTCGAACTCGGGCACGCCTTGTTTACCGGTCGCACGAAGTTCAAGAATGCCGGTCCGCCTTGTATGTCTTGTCACACAGTCAGGGGCCTTTCGCTTTTGGGTGGCGGGCGTCTGGGGGTTGACTTAACAAAGGTCTCCGAGCGAATCGGCGGACGCAAACCGCTCTCTGCGTGGCTTGTCAGTCCTGCCACCGTCACGATGCAGCCTGTCTTCAAGAAGCACCCTCTGGAAGCTGAAGAGATTCTTCCGCTGGTTGCCTATTTCGAGCACGCGGCGAAACAAGCGGGGGACGACGACTCGGTCGCACCTCTGACGTTCTTTCTGTTGGGGCTTGCTGGCATGGTCCTCATGCTGGGCCTCTTTGATGTTCTTTGGAAAAATCGCTTCCGGGGTGTGCGCCGTCCGCTGGTCGCAGGTGGCGAAATGAGGACTTCCGTATGAGTCACACAGCCGCAAAAAGCTGGATCAAGGATGAGGTCGAACCTGAGGTTCGCGGGTGGGAAGAGTTCTATCGCAACCGTTGGCAGTTCGACAAGGTCGTTCGCAGTACGCACGGGGTCAACTGCACCGGCGGCTGCTCGTGGGCGATCCATGTCAAGGACGGAATTGTTACGTGGGAAATGCAGCAGACCGACTACCCGAAGCTCGAAGCGGGGATTCCGCCGTACGAGCCGCGCGGTTGTCAAAGAGGGATTTCGTATTCCTGGTATCTCTACAGCCCCCTTCGCGTGAAGTATCCCTATATTCGTGGTGCGCTTCTTGACCTTTGGAAAAAAGCTCGCGCAGCCCACATCGACCCGGTCGATGCGTGGGCGTCACTTGTTGAGAATCCAGAATCTCGCAAACGCTGGCAGCGTGCTCGAGGCAAGGGCGGTTTTCGTCGCGGCGATTGGGACACCGCGCTGGAGATGATGGCCGCTGCGAATATCTACACGATCAAGAAGCACGGTCCGGATCGCATCACGGGTTTCTCTCCGATTCCCGCGATGTCCATGATCAGCTACGCGGCTGGTGCGCGGATGCTGCAGCTCATGGGCGGCGTTTCGCTGTCGTTTTACGATTGGTATTGCGACCTGCCGCCCGCTTCGCCCGAGACTTGGGGCGAACAGACCGACGTTCAAGAATCGGCCGACTGGTACAACGCGAAAATGCTCGCGGTGACCGGTTCCAACCTCAATATGACGCGAACGCCCGACTGCCACTTCGCCGCGGAAGCTCGCCACAACGGTTCCAAGATGTGGGTTTTCGCACCGGATTTTAATCAGGTGGCCAAGTACGCGGACGAATGGGTCGCGATCAACGCGGGGCAAGACGGCGCGTGGTGGATGGCGGTCAACCATGTCCTCTTGAAAGAGTTCCATCACGAGAAGAAGGTTCCGTATTTCATCGATTACGCGAAGAAGTACACCGACTCGCCGATGCTTGTTGAAATCAAAGAGGGCGATGGCGTTCATCTTGCGGATCAGATGCTTCTGGCTGCGCGGATCAACGCTTACAAAGACACGGAGAATCCCGACTGGAAATTCCTCATGTGGGATGCGAAAGAAAAGCGTCCGAAGATGCCCCTGGGAAGCGTAGGTCATCGATGGGGAAGCGAAAAAGGCAAGTGGAATCTCGAATTGAAAGACGCCGAGGACGGGACAGAGATCGATCCGACGCTGACCTTTCTTGACGACAATGACGGCGTTGTTTCGGTTGAGTTCGACGACTTCGGTGAAGCGAAAACACTACGTCGCGAAGTGCCGATCAAGAAAATTCAAACCACCGACGGCAAGACCGTCCTCGTTGCAACCGTCTACGACCTTCTCATGGCGCAGTACGGAGTCGCAAGAGGTCTCGGTGGCGAATACCCGCAAAGTTACGACGACGACCTTCCCTATACGCCCGCTTGGTCGGAAAAATACACGGGCATGGGTCGCGCGATGCTCACACGATTTGCTCGCGAGTGGGGGACGACGGCTGAGCTGACCGGCGGTAAGTGTACGATCATTATCGGTGCTGGGATCAATCACTGGTACCACAACAACCTCATGTACCGTGCGGGGATTCACTCGCTTATGTTCTGCGGGTGCGTCGGAGTCAACGGGGGGGGGTTAGCCCACTACGTCGGTCAGGAAAAGCTCGCTCCCGCAGAACCGTGGGGTGCGATCGCGCTGGGCAAAGACTGGTACCCTGCAGCCCGTTTACAGAATGCCCCGAGTTGGCACTATGTTCATAGCGATCAGTGGCGCTACGAAAAGTCGTTCACCGACTATCACACGATGCCTCAGCGAAGCAAAGGCGGCCCGCTCACATCGGGTCACACGATGGACATCCAGGTTCAAGCGGTGCGAAACGGATGGCTGCCGTTTTATCCGCAGTTCAGCAAGAATCCGATCGATATGGTGAAGGAAGCGGAAGCGGCGGGAGCGAAAGACGACCAGGCCGTGATCGACTCTACGGTCGAACAGCTCAAGTCTCGAAAGCTTCAGTTCTCCGTTGAAGACCCGGATGCGCCTGAGAATTGGCCTCGCATCTGGTACATCTGGCGCGGTAATGCGTTGATGTCCAGTGCGAAAGGGCACGAGTACTTCCTGAAACATTACCTTGGTACGCATACCAATATGATCGCTGAGGACTTGGCGGAAGACACTGTCAAAGACGTCAAGTGGCACGACGAAGCGCC
>JAJRUK010000237.1 GCA_024277835.1 Planctomycetota bacterium
CGCTCCGCGAAATGGCCGACACGCTCAAGGCGGCGGGCGTCGATGTGCGCTATGCCATCCATCCCGTGGCCGGTCGCATGCCGGGGCATATGAATGTGCTACTCGCCGAGGCTGATGTGCCTTACGACAAGCTCAAAGAGATGGACGAGATCAACTCGACGCTCGATACGGTGGATGTCGCGATCGTGATCGGTGCAAACGACGTCGTGAACCCGGTTGCGAAGACGGACCCTGGTTCGCCGATCGCGGGTATGCCGATTATCGACGTGGACAAGTGTCGCACGGTGATTGTGATCAAACGAAGTCTCTCGCCCGGTTTTGCGGGCATCCCGAACCCACTTTTTGCGATGGATCATACGTTGATGTTCTTCTCTGATGGCAAGAAGGCGTTCACGGAAATGATCGCCGCGCTCAAAGAGGGGTAGCGATCGTCCGCGCCCGGGTGCGACGTTCGATGAACGAGATCAAACCGAGCCGCGCCCGTAAGGAAGCGATCTTCCTATGGTGCGACTCGGCGCGACGGACGCGCGAAAGTCGTTCGGTTTCGCACTGTCTCGTTCGCATGGAGACACGACATGTCCCTGAATGTCAAAGCGTTCACACTCACCTGCGGTCTTCTTTGGGGTCTGTGCATTTTCTTTCTTACGTGGTGGCTCATCGTTTTTGGCGGCGAGACGGTCGTGTTGGAATCGCTGGGTGATTTCTATCTGGGGTACTCCGTCACGCCTTCGGGTAGCTTCGTCGGTCTTGTGTACGGGATGATCGACGGCGCACTCGCCGGGTTGATTTTTTCGTGGTTATACAACGTCTTCGCACGGCGTTTTCCCAGTCGCACGGACACGCCGACGGATTGACCAAAGTCACCCGCTGCGGTTAGTCTACAGGCGGTCGATGCGCCGGTAGCTCAGTCGGATAGAGCACTGGATTTCTAATCCAGCGGTCGCAGGTTCGAGTCCTGCCCGGCGCGGTTGCTCAGTCGGTTGCGACGGGGTTATTCCTGTTGCTCGGTCGGCAGGGGACACCATTCGTACGTTGGGATCAACGCCTTCTCGATTTCCTCTTGAACGCCTGGGGCGGTGTCGTTTGCTAGCCCTTGAATGGCGGTCAGTGCCTCGGGGAATCGACACCAGAATCTTCCAAGGACTCGAACTGCTTTTATTCGCGTTTTCGGATCCTTGTCAGCCAGCAGGTATGTCGCATAGCCGAGAACCTCCAGAGATGGCGGTCGGTCAGAGAGGTGTTCGATCGCCGCGTCGCGGAGTTCCCGGTTGTCCCCTTCGATGATCTTCTTGAACCGAAGTTCCGCGCCGTATGAATCTTCCGCGATTGTGCCAATGGTCTTCACGGCAGCCAGTCGGATAGCTCGGTCCTCGTCATCGAGCAAGGGAGCGAGGAAAGCTGCCGTGTGTCCGTCGCGGCATCGTTTGAGCGACCTGACCGCGTGGAGACGCGACAGAGAAACTCGCCGCGAGTGCCCGCTCTGCAGCACGATCTTGCGGAGCTTATCGCAGTCAGCGTGACCAGTCGCCAACTTGTCATTGCGCGCGGCCTTGATATCGAGAAGTGTCGCTCGCCCTGTGCCTGAGTTGCTTGCGAGTTCAATGGGGATAGTCTTGCCATTCCTGCGGAGCTGGCTGGCCCTCAGCATGCTGTTCGTCTGGCCTACGTTGTCGTCCACGATGTAGGCGTTGTCCGCGTATACTCGGTAGCGAACTGTTCGCTTTTCGCCTCCTTGTGGAAGATAGCCTCCCAGGTGAAAGAAGTGATTCGGCTTGAGCGTCGAACTAAGATAATAGCTATTTCCGCACCAGGAGTAGCCGTGAGGTTGTGCGCGTACCCATGTGCCGTCGTCTCGCATCGCTTCCAACATGAGGTATGGATTCCTGTCCTGCGTTGAGAAGGCAATACCGTCACTTGTTCGATTCACCAGATAGAGTGTGACATGCCTGGGGCCGACGTCCGAAAAGTCAGCGATGAGGGAAATGATCCCGTCTTTGGCTTCGATGCTTTCAGGTAACTCTTCGATTGGTCTCGGGTCTTTCAGTCTAGTTCCTAGATAAAGCACGTCGGGTGTGTCCGCGTGTGTCGCGGTGCTTATGCAGAGCGCTGCTACGATGCTTGCCCGATAGCATCCGGCGGTACGAAGATTGTGCATGTCGTCTGACTCCTAACGAATCGGTCGATAAGGACCAGTTGAATTCCGCGCCATTATACTCCGCTGTTTGAATTGCGCTGCATCTAGATTATGGCAAATGCGTCACTGGGTTGGAATGGGCGTTTCTGCGGCGACTCGCAGGGTAGTGCGGACCTATTTGTTCGCGTATCGCGTGGCTGCGGTGCCGATGGCGAGCCTTTGGAGGAAAAACGCTCCGCAGGCGAAGTTGGGCATGCAGAAGAGGAATGTTACGAGAACGTTGGGTTGTATTCCAATGGCCCTTGCCATCGGGCGTAGCATGACTGATTGATCCATCATCAGCATAAGTAGAAGCGTCGCACCAAATACCGCCCAACAGAGAAGAAAACCGCTCAGGTAAGAGCTGACCTGCATGGCCGCAGGGAGCAGGTTACGTTTGTTTGTGAGCGATTGGATCATCCCGACGAGCATCGCACCGACGCAGGCAACGGCGAGCGCTCCCATTAGGGTGAGACTTCCCACGGCGAGCGGGATGATGATATGCATTTCGGGTTCGCGATCGAAATCGGTCCATTCACTGAGAATATAGGTCACCACGAGAACCGCGCACACCCCGACCAGCCCAATGGCGCAAAGGTTGATCGCGAAGAAGCGGCGGTGGGCGGTGGTCGCGCAGCTCACTTTGAGAGATTGGCCAAACGTCTTGGGCGAGAAAATCGCGTTCTGCGCGCAGTGCCACCATGTGTGGATCGTATCGCCGCCCCTTCGATGCTCCCACGCAGTCCCGGGATGCACGTCGGGACCAAGTGATTCGATGACGGGTTTGCCGCACTCCGGGCAGCGACTGTCCATGGGAATCGTGTGGAGGTCGTAGCCGCATTCAATGCAGCGACGTTCTCGCGCGATCGGGGGGACGTTGCGTGTTGCACCGATCGATCGAAATAGTGCCCACAGAAACCAAAGGGCGGTCAGGAACCCGAGGGGGACGCCGACTGCGTGAGGATTGTGTTGGAGCCAAGGGCGTTTCTCGCGCCACTTGTCGAGCGCTTCGTAGTAGGACTCCGTCGCGGCGCCCCACTCGGCAAATGCAACCTCGTAGTCGGCCATTGCTTTGTCGTAACCTGGCTCGCTTTTGGGTAACACTGGCTCCATCGGTCGGGCGATCGCGGGCCGGATCGGTCGAGGATTGGTTTTTCTCCACAGGCCGTCTTCGTGTTCTATGCACGCTAGCGGTCCGCCGATGATGAGGGCTGCGAGTATTAGGCGCGAGCTTGCGATCCAGGTCTGCCGGACTGCGAATCCGAACGATTGTCGTAGTCGTTCGTCGCGCGCACCCCAGGGCATTGCTACGAATCCGATCACGAGATGTGCTCCCTCGACGAGTGCGATCATTCCGAGGACAGCGAGGATGCGTTCGATCGGATGGTGATTGAGTTCCCCGATGAGTCTCCCGATTTCGTGTTGCGTTGCTCGGACAAGTCGGGTGAACGCGGCCCAGCCGGACACTGACGAGTTCGCCCAGAAAACCAGTAGATAAATGACCGCGACCGTCGCGAGGGGTGATACAAAGTGAATGAGCCACGCGCGCTTGAGCGATAGATTCGCCGTGCGCTGCCCGACCCACGCAGGTCGAAACGGCGCGTATAGCATCGCCTTGAGCATCGAAATCGGTGGCGGTTGCGAGACCGCGTTGTCGGTCGATTCACTGTCCGGACGCGCCGGGTCGCCGCTGGGCATTGGGCTTTTCGATGTCGTTTCGATGAGGGTCATATTGGTCAATCGCCGACGCGGTCCGTCGCCGGATTTTTCTATCGCGGGCGAATCGGTCCGCTTGTGGTATCATAGGCCATTCGAGTTATCGACGTCACTATTCGATTTTACAGAGTGCGGTTTCAAAAATGTTGGCGATACGCAATATTGGGCAGCTTGTGGTGGTTCCGGCGGGGCCAATCGGTGGAAAGTCGATGGGCAGCGTCGATCGCATCGAGCGGGCAGCCATGCTCATCGATGGCGAGACGATTTCTTGGTTCGGCCTAGAATCGAAGCTCGAAACCCCCGCAGACTGTGAAACGATCGACGCCGTCGGGAATTGTGTGATCCCCGGTTTGATTGATTGTCACACGCACACCGTTTTCGCCGGCTCGCGCGAGCGCGAGTTTGTCCAGCGCATCGAAGGGCGAAGTTATGAGGAGATCGCGCGGTCTGGCGGCGGGATTCGGGTCACAGTCGAAGCAATTCGGGCGGCTTCGTGCGATGAACTTGTTGAGCTTGCTCTGCCACGACTCCGGCGGATGCTTAAGAATGGTGTGACGACTGTTGAGGTCAAAAGCGGGTATGGGCTGACGGTTGCGGATGAGCTGAAGATGTTGGAGGCGATCAATCGCCTTAAAGCGTTGCAGCCCATCGAGCTAGTGGCGACGTATCTCGCGGCTCATACGGTGCCTCGCGAGTTTGACGGTCGGCCGGATGATTACCTCGACGTTGTGCTCGATGAAAAAGTGCTCGCGCAAGTGCGGGATGAGGAGCTGGCGGAATTCTGCGACGTATTTTGCGAGACCACAGCCTTTGACGTCGAGCAGTCGCGGCGAGTGCTTTTGACTTGCAAGAAGTTTGGTCTAACGCCGAAGCTGCACGCGGATCAGATTACGCAGATCGGGGCGACGGTGCTCGCGGGTGAGGTCGGGGCGATTTCTGCCGATCATCTCGAGACGATTAACGATGCGGGGATTGCAGCGATGCGCGAGGCGGAATGTATCGCTGTGCTACTGCCGGGGTGTTCGTATTATCTTGGTATTGCCCAAGCGCCCGCTCGCAAGATTCTTGACGCGGACTTGCCCGTGGCGATCGCGACAGATTACAACCCCGGTTCGTCGATGGTCGAGTCGCTTCCGCTGGTGATGAACATCGCGGCCACCCAGATGAAAATGACACCGTGCGAGTCGCTGATCGGCGTCACAACCAACGCCGCGTCGGCGCTCAATCGGCAGGGTTGCATCGGTGCGATCAAGGTCGGAATGCAGGCGGACTTGGCGATTTTGGATGTGCCGAACGTCGAGCGGATGGTCTACGAGCCAGGTCGAAATTGCGTGCGGACAGTGCTGAAAAAGGGGCGCGTGGTTGGGTAACTGGTTTGATGAACCGAGCCGCGACCGTGAGGAGGCGAACATTCGAGTCGTCACGAATGCTCGAAAGAAATCGCTCCCTCACGGTCGCGGCTCGGTGAAACCGAAAATTCTTGCATGAGACGTGCTATTCATGGGAGGACAGTCAGACTATTGGCGTTTTTCTGCAACGACTCGTCGAAGCGTCCGATATTACTTGTATGCTAAGTAAGCTTTCAGGTAAGCGAATTTGCGTCACGGGTGGGGCCGGGTTTGTCGGGCGCGTATTGTGCGAGCGACTTCGTGCGGGCGGGGCGGGTGACCTCTTTATTCCGCGATCGCTTGATTACGATTTGACGGATGCAGGGGCGGTTGCGCGGATGTATGACGATGCTCGTCCCGACGTCGTGATTCATCTTGCCGCCGAGGTCGGGGGGATCGGTGCGAATCAAAAACGTCCGGGTCGATTCTTTTTCGCGAACATGGCCATGGGGTTGCATCTGATCGAGGAAGGTCGGCGGCGGGGGATTGATAAGTTTGTTCAGGTCGGAACGGTTTGCGCTTATCCGAAGTTTTGCCCGGTGCCGTTTTGTGAAGACGATCTTTGGAACGGGTACCCGGAAGAGACGAACGCGCCGTATGGTGTCGCAAAGCGTTCGCTGGGCGTGATGCTCGATGCGTATCGGCGCGAGTATGGGTTTAACGGCATCTATGTGATTCCGGTCAACCTGTATGGTCCCGGGGACAACTTCGATCCTGAAACGTCGCATGTGATACCGGCGCTGGTTCGAAAGTTCAGCGAGGCGGTTTCGGAAGGGCGGGACGAAGTGACATGCTGGGGCACTGGCGACGCGAGTCGCGAGTTTATGTATGTCGATGACGCAGCCAACGGGATTCTGGCGGCGACGGTTTCGCACGACACGTCGGAACCGGTGAATCTGGGGACGGGGCACGAGATTCGCATCGCGGACCTTGCGGCGATGATCGCGAAGGAGTGTGGTTTCACCGGGCGCATCGTCTGGGACGGGTCGCGCCCGGACGGTCAACCCAAGCGACAACTCGACACGACGCGGGCGAAGGAGCGGTTTGCCTGGGAAGCGGGCGTTTCGCTTTGCGAGGGGATTCCGCGTACGGTTGCTTGGTGGAAGGCGCACACTCCCAATGCTCTTGCCGAACATGCGACTGGCGTTTAGAGCGATTCTTTTGTTTCGATGGCATCCTTGAGTTCGAACGTCCGCGCAGGCTGAAGCCTGCGGCTCGGGGCGGGGTCCGCCATTTGGGGTCGTGTAAAGTCGTAACTTTTACCTGCCTTTTGTGTTCTTGCCGACCGGTGCGCAGCGGCGTACAATTCCATAGGAAAAACGCGCGCTCGGGAATCACGTTTTGCGCGGAGGCGATTGCACATGACATTTCGGAACAGCTTTACGCAGGCGGCGAAGAGACTCGGGCTGTATGTTTGCGCGCTGCTCGCGTTCGTTTTGATGGCGATGCCAGGAGTTGCGCAAGAGTCGCAGAGTGAGAAAGAGGCGGTCAACAGCGATGCTCCGATCGGCGACGCAAAAAAAGCTGCGATACTAACGTTGCACGGCGACATTACGGATGTGACGGCGGAAAGTTTGACTCGCCGGGTTGCGATGGCCAAGGCTCGCGGTGTCGATGTGATCGTTTTTGATCTTGACACGCCCGGAGGCCTGGTGACCAGTGCGATCGAGATTGCGGATTTGATTCGCAACCTGGTTGACATCAAAACGATCGCATGGGTCAATCCCGATGCTTACTCCGGCGGGACAATTGTGGCGGTCGCGTGCGATGAAATCGTGATGGCACGCTCGTCGCGCATGGGCGACTCGCAGGTCATTATGGTCGGTGAGGGCGGCGCGCAGGCTGTCCCCGAAGACCTACGAGCCAAGGCGTACACGCCCGTCTTGCACGATTTTCGCATGTCAGCCAAGCTCAACGGATACAGCGAAGTGCTGAGCGAAGCGTTCGTTATCCCTGAGCGCGTGGTCTGGTGGCTTGAGAATATAAAGACGGGCGAGCGCGAGTTTGTCTTTGACGACGAGAAGGTCAAGCGGGTCGGCGGAGGTTCCGCGAACGCTGATATCGCGTGGAAGAAAGGCGACGCGGTGGCCGAGGGGGCAAGCGAGCGCGAGTGGAAGCTGGTCGAAACCTACTTCGATATCGTTATAGAAAAAGAACTCCCGCTCACGCAGCCCGTCGTTTCCGGGACGGAGTTGTTGCAGATGTCTCCGGGCGAGGCGCATGCGTTTGGGTTCAGCAAGGCGCTTGTTCCGGACCGGGCGGCGATGAAAGCGCGCTATAACATTGGCGACGTCGTCGAGCTTGACGCACTTTGGTCCGAGACGATGGCGCACTGGTTGACGTCGATGCCGGTACGCGGTTTCTTGTTGATCGTCTTTTTCCTTGGTTTGTATGTCGAGTTTCATACCCCCGGAGTCGGGCTTGCCGGACTGGTGTCGGTGATTGTGCTCACCGTGTTTGTTGGTGCGCCGTTCCTGACGGGGTTGGCGAACGTCTTTGAAATTGTGTTGATCCTGATCGGGATCATTCTTCTTGGCATTGAGATCTTTGTGATTCCGGGGTTCGGGGTCGCGGGGGTTAGCGGGTTGTTGTTGATCTTCGCCGGGATCGTGGCCACGTTCATTCCGGATCAGCCGGGGCAGACGATCCCGAGTTTGTTCCCCGCGCTTCCGGCGACGATCGACGGACTCAAGACGGGGGCGGCTACGCTGCTCACTTCGCTGCTTGTCTCGATGATTGGGATGGCGATGCTGAGTCGATACCTCCCGAAGATGCCGCTGTTTCGTGCGCTAGTCACTGCCAATCCCATGCCCAGCGAGGTGCAGCTTGACGATCCGTATCGTGGGGCTGCCCATGTTGGCGACGTTGGTGAATGCGAGGGGATGCTTCGACCCTCGGGGCGGGCGCGGTTTGGTTCGGTCCTTGTTGACGTTGTGACGCAGGGCGATCTTATTGAGGCGGGGACAAAGGTCGAAGTTGTCGAGCGACGCGGAAATCGCGTGGTGGTCCGGGCAGTGGTTTAACAGCTTGTTGAAAAACGAAGTTTTCCAATGTGGCGCCGGTTTGTAACCGGTGCTAGACCCCGCAGCAAGAGATATCGCACCGGTTACAAACCGGTGCCACACTTTTTCAACAGCCCGTTAAGGTCATGGGTTGGTGAAAACGAGGAAACGCGACGTGTCGGACGGTAGTCTTATCGCAGTGCTTTTTGTTGTTGGGGCGGTTGTGCTTTTTGCGGAACTGCTGCTGCCGTCGTTTGGGCTGTTGACTGCGATCGCGATTGGGTGTTTTGTTGGGGCTGTGGTCCTGACGTTTCAGGCCTATGGTCAGACGGCGGGTTTGATCGCGGCGGTTTCGTGTGCGGTTGGTCTGCCGGTTTGCGGTTCGATCGCGATGCGCGTTTGGCCTCGCACTTGGTTGGGGAAGATGATCATTCCGCCGAACCCTGTGTTGACGGATAAGGATACGAGTATTCCGGTAGCAGAGCTAAGTGCGCTCATCGGAAAGACGGGTCGTTCGATGTCACCGCTGCGTCCCGTCGGCATTTGCGAGTTTGATGGTCAGCGAATATCGTGCGTTGCGGAATCGGGTTTGGTCGATATTGGAACGGTGGTTGAGGGCGTCGGCGTTTCCGGTGGGAATCTCACCGTTGCGTTGAAGAAAGTCTAAATTCGGTCGGTACGAGATACGGTAAACGGGTTCGATTCGAGATGTTCCTCGGCGACCCCGCGGAAGTTGCGTTTTTTTCAAAGACGCGAGAAAGGTCAAGTCATGGATGCAAACGTGAGTGCGTTGCTGGGGCAGTCTGGTTGGAGCACGATCTATTGGATCATCGCCGGCGGTGCTGGTCTGGTCGCGCTGGTTCTTTTCGTTTTTGTACTGAAGTACATCAACCTCTGGGTGCAGGCGATGATGAGCAACGCCGAGGTCGGGATGCTCGAAATCATTGGCATGCATTTCCGCAAGGTCAACTCCACTACGATCGTGCTCTCGAAGATCCAGCTTGTAAAGTCAGGGATCCACGAGGTCACCACGAACGACCTGGAGAGTCATTACCTCGCGGGCGGTCGGGTTCCGAATGTGGTTCGTTCGATGATCGCTGCCAATCGCGCACAACTCTCGCTCGACTGGAAGGCCGCCTGCGGGATCGATCTCGCCGGGCGCGATATCATCGACGCGGTGAATACCAGTGTGAATCCCAAGGTGATCGATTGCCCGAGTCGCGAATCAGGTAAGCCAACCATCGACGCCGTCTCCAAAGACGGGATTCAGCTCAGGGCGAAAGCACGCGTGACGGTTCGCACGAATTTGCCTCAGCTTATTGGTGGTGCAACAGAGGAGACGGTCGTCGCTCGCGTCGGCGAGGCGATCGTTAGCGCGATCGGTTCTGCCGAGACGCATAAAGATGTTCTTGCCGACCCGGATCGCATCACCAAAGCGGTCTTGGTGAAGGGGTTGGATTCGGGAACGGCGTTTGAGATTCTGTCGATCGATATCGCCGACGTCGATGTTGGCGAGAACATCGGTGCCAAGCTCCAGGCTGACCAGGCGGAAGCCGACAAAAGGCGATATCAAGCTGAGGCTGAGAAGCGTCGGGCGATGGCGATTGCGCTGGCAGCCGAGAACAAAGCCAAGATCGAAGAAAACCGCGCACACGTCGTGCTCGCAGAAGCCGAAGTGCCCAAGGCGATGGCTGAGGCGTTTCGCAAGGGCAACATGGGGATCATGGACTACTACCGCATGAAGAACATTCAGGCGGATACGGGGATGCGTGATTCGATCGGTCGCGAGGATGGTACGCAGGATTCGAAGGGCTAACGATGATCGCGCTCTTGCAAATGGAAGTGATGGGCGGCGCATCCGCTGGTGCGGCGTCGGGAGGCCAACTTCTCGCCCGGGGCGATCTTGGCGACTGGGGGCAGTTGATCGTTGTCGCCCTTGTTTTCGTGGCGTCTGGCGTGAACGGGCTGATCCAGGCTGCGAAGAAAAAACGGGAGGCGAAGGAACGAGAGCGACAGACGCCCATGTCCAAGCCCTCGCCAACCTCGCCCGCTGTAAAGCCCGCGCGCGCGAGGACGGTGCAGCGGCAGACTGAACAAACGCAGCAGCCAATCCCCCTTGGTCCGAAACCCCAAGCCCGACGGCGCCCAGACCCCCCACGGCCACGTCCGTCCACGGTGTCACAGTCGCCGCCGACTGCCAATGTGCCGCCTATTTTCGAGTCGCTTGCGGAGGCGATTCGCGAAGCCAACAAAGACAAATCTCAGCGAAGTAGCAAGGGCAAGCGTCGCGTCCCCGCGCGTGAACCCGCTCGTCCGGTCGCGTCTGCGAAACCCCCCAAAAAGAAGGCCCATCAAGCCGTTTCAGACCGTCGCTTTATTCAAAAACACGAGCAAGAACACGATGCTTCGATGGAGAAACGATTGGGAAGCCTTGCCGAAGGTGTCGTGAAACCGTTGGCGGTCAACCCGTACGCGAAGAAGACCGTCGGCGCGGCTGTTCTCCATGGTGTGGATCTGCGTCAGGCGATCATTCTCAAGGAAATCCTCGGTCCGCCCGTGGCGATGCGGGACACCGACGACTACTTCAACCCGTAATCGCGCAGCTTTCGGTAGAGCGTTCTTGCTCCGATCCCTAGCGCCTTGGCTGTTTTCTCGCGGTTGCCGCCGAACATGCGAAGCGTGTTCATGATGTGCAGCTTCTCCACATCTGCCATTGTCATACCAGCCAGGTTGGGCGGACCGGCGTGGACGATGTCGGTTGAAGCCCGGAGCGATTCGGGCAGATCGCCGACGTCGAGGGTTGGCTCTTCCGCTTCCAGACACATTTGAAAAACGACGTTGCGAAGCTCTCGCACGTTGCCGGGCCAAGTGTGGTTGGCGAGCTTGCGCATGACCTCCGGGGTTGTACCTTCAAAGTTCGTTTCGTTTTCCCGGTTCGCCTGCTCGATAAATCGCGTGACAAGAACGGGGATGTCTTCACGGCGATCGCGCAACGGCGGCAAACGCAGTGCGCCCTGCGCATGAAGGCGATAGAACAAGTCTTCACGAAATTTACCCTCGCGAACGAGTTGCGAAAGGTCATGATTGGTTGCCGCGACAAAGCGTACGTCGAAGTACTGCGGGTCGTTGGTGCCAACGCGAAGAACCTCCCCCGATTCGAGTGTGCGGAGCAGTTTCGCCTGCATTTGCAGGGGCATATCGCCGATTTCATCGAAGAAAAGCGTTCCGCCGTCGGCTGCCTGCACAAGACCCTTGCGGTCCATGATCGCTCCGGTAAACGAGCCCTTCACATGCCCGAACAGCTCGCTCTCAAGGAGTGTTTCGCTGACGGCTGCACAGTTGAGGACTTTGAACGGCTTATTTGCCCGCGGCGAGTTCTGATGAACCGCCTGTGCGAACAGTTCCTTGCCCGTTCCCGTTTCGCCCACGACGAGTACGGTGCTCTTGCTGCGAGCAATTTTCTTGAGGCGTTTGATCTCGCGCTGGATAGTGTCGGACGCTCCAATGATGCCCCCAAAGTCGAAGGCGGTGTCCGCTTGTTCCCGCATCACCTTCACCTCGCGAGCGGTGACCGCTTGCTTGGCGGCGCGCTGCACCTTGTCGCGAAGTATGTCGATGTCAATGGGTTTGATGAGGTAGTCATACGCACGGAACTTGCTATCGGGACTCAGTGCGTCGCGGGCAAGCTCTTCGCTGCCGTAAGCGGTGATGAGAATGACTTCCGTCTCGGGGCAAATTTCCTTGGCTTTTCGGAGGACGTCCATCCCGTTGAACTTTCCGCCCAGTTTGTAGTCGGTGATGATCACGTCCGGCGGGCGAGACTTGATGCTGTCGATCGCGCCGCTTCCGCTAGTAACGACGTTGCAGGCGAAGTCGTTGCGCGAGAGGGCTTCGGCGATGGCTTCGCCGTGAGCTTGCTCGTCTTCGACAATGAGTACAAATGCAGTGTCCGCCATGATGCCGCTCATTGTAATCGGATTTCGCGCAAGGTCAGCCTCATTGCGATTTCGTTGGGGGGGTGGGGTTGTCGGGGTGTGTAGCCGGGAGGCGAACGGTGAAGGTCGTGCCCTTGGCAAGTTCGCTTGAAAAAGTGAGCGTTCCGCCGTGCTCGTGGATGATCCGCTGGGTAATCGATAAGCCCAGTCCGGTCCCTTTGCCCTTCGTGGAAAAGAAGGGTTTGAGGACGCGGTCGTAATCCTCCGGTGCGATTCCAACGCCGGTGTCTGTGACCGTGACCCACGCGTCATCGTCGCTCGTACCAGCTGCGATTCGCAACGTACCGCCATCTGGCATCGCCTGGTGCGCGTTGATGGCGAGGTTAAGAACCGCCTGGCTGAGCAGATTCTCGTCACCGAGGCAGATTGCGACCGAGTTGGACGCTTCATCGCTCGGCACTGAAATCGTCAACTCAACCTGACTCGACGCCAGAAGCGGATCAAGGAACGTCCCCAGCCTCTGAATCAGATCGCCAAGATTGACCTCTTTTTCCGCGAGCGTGACCGGCCCGGCGAGGTTGAGAAATTCGTCGAAGAGCTGTTGAAGTCGGTCCGCCTCGCGTCGCAGGCCATCGACTTTGAGCAAGCTGCGTCGCCGCGTGTCGTGAAAGTCGGCTGTCTCGTCGCGCAGGTCTTCCGCGAGGAGCTTGAGGTTGATCATCATCGTCGAAAGTGGGTTGCGCAACTCGTGGGCGAGTCCGCCGGCAAGCTCCGCCAGTTCAGCAATGCGTCGCGCGTCGTCGCTTGATCGATCGATAGACGTGTTGGTCGGTTTATGCGAAGACAAAAGTGCCCATGTGCGGGCGCGCCAGCGCCCGCGCCCCAAAGTGTATGCGAGCGCACCACCCTGCGCAGCCAACCATAACGTCAAGATCGCCGAGGCGAATCTACTCGTCAGATTCTGCTGGCGGATTGACCCGCCGGACGTTTTGAGCCTGAGGCCCACGGTCCGAATCGGTCATTTCGTATTCGACCTCTTCGCCGTCTTTGAGAGCGCGAAAACCATCGCCCTCGATCGAGCTATAATGGACGAACACGTCCTTTTCGCCGTCAGGTCCAACGATGAACCCAAAGCCTTTTTTAACGTCAAACCACTTTATCACACCGGTTGGCATAAATCGCCTCCCAAACCGCAAACGGATAGAAACGTGGGCGCGCCGCAGGTCCGTTTCAAAACCTGCGACAGCGCCACAACCATATGCGTATCGATCACGGAACCGTTCCCGCAATCGCAACTCTTTCCAGTGCGAGCGAACCGCAGCAACCTATGCGTCGGCGGTCGCTGCTTCCTGCTCTTCAAGGACAACCGCTTTACGCGAAAGCTTGATGCGTCCCTGGTCGTCAACCGCGAGCACTTTCACGCGAACCGTATCGCCGATTTTCACGACGTCGGCGGCGTTGCGAACGTATTCAACGTCAAGCTCGCTGACGTGGCAAAGGCCATCCTGACCCGGTGCGACCTCGATGAACGCGCCAAAGTCCTTGATGCTGCTGACCTTGCCCGTGTAAATCTTACCAACCTTGACCTCGGCTGTCACAGCTTCCACCATCGAAATGGCAGCTTCTGCACTGTTGAGATCGCAGCAGGCGACCAAAACGGTCCCGTCTTCGTCGATTTCGACGGTCGCACCCGTTTCCGCCTCGATCGAGCGGATGTACTTGCCGCCAGGTCCGATGACCTTTCCGATTTTCTCGGGATTGATCTTCAGGCGGATAATTCTCGGAGCAAACTCGCTGGTTTCTTTTCGAGGCGCTTTGAGAGAGGCGAGCATCTTCCGAAGAATCTCAAGCCGAGCGTCTTTGGCAGTTTTGAGTGCCTCGACAACAAGCTCCTGGGGCAATCCGCGTCCCTTGAGGTCTACCTGGACTGCCGTGATGCCACGCTGCGTGCCGGAGACCTTAAAGTCCATCTCGCCGAAGTGATCTTCCTCGCCGAGGATGTCAACGACGAGCTTCTTCTCGCCATCCGACTCGAACATGCCAACCGAAATGCCTGCGACGGGCTGTTTGATCGGAACACCCGCGTCCATCAGAGCAAGGCAACCCGCACAAACCGATGCCATCGAACTCGAACCGTTTGATTCGAGAATCTCAGACACAAGACGGATCGTGTAGGGGAATTTGTCGGGGGTAGGCAGAACCGCTTCGAGCGATTTTTCAGCGAGGTTACCGTGGCCAATCTCTCGGCGACTTGTCGCGCCCATCCGACGAACCTCGCCAACGCAAAGCGGAGGGAAGTTGTAATGCAGCATGAACTTCTTGCTATACTCGTCGCCA
>JAJRUK010000238.1 GCA_024277835.1 Planctomycetota bacterium
AACGCTTCGCGAAGAAACGGCAGCTTGGTCAACTGATGTCAACGCATCGCAACGTGGCGTTGATTGGCAAATGAAAGTCGAAGACGCACGGTGCAAACTGAAGTCCGTGTATCCTAAAATTAAGCTGTGACGGAGCACTAGCGTAAAGCGAGGGATAAGATCGCGCCGCAATTGTCTGCCCAGCACTGTTTGTGCGAGCTTTGCGAGGGGAGTTCGAGCGTGATTGTCGAAATTTGTCGCTCGACGCCCGCCCAGTTTCCAAAGCTCCCTGGTGTCGGGTAGCCAATCGACGCCTCGACGGGGTATCCGTTGATGCGACTCATACGGGTAGCGAGTCGCTTCGCTGGGCCGTCGAAGTTGTTGCAGAAGCGGTTGCCGCTGATCGAGTGGACAGTAAGGATGACGGCGGGCTTGTGTCGCTCAATGCAGCGAATAACTGCACGGGTTTCGGGTTCACTCGCAGGCTTGTCGCCGCCGAACATTCGACTCCGCCGATCACCACAGATCCAGTTTTTCGTTGGAAAGTTTCGGTTGAGGTCGATCTTGTTGGCGTTTCGTCGTTTTCGGAGTGCATACCCGTCTGGGTTGACCAGCGGAATGATGATCCAATTCGCGCGGCGTTGCAACGATGGGTCGGTCGTGAGGAAGTCAATGAATTTTTCACAGAGGCGAACGCTCTTAGGTTCGTCACCGTGGAAACCGCCGAGAAGTAGGATCTTTTTCAATCTTGGACGATGGGTAGTCGTGCTTATTGCTCGAATGGGGCGGCGCTCGACTGACTTTGCAATGGTTGCTGCGCGCACGCCAAGCTCACTTGTGTCAAGGGCGGTGAAAAATCCGTTCTGCTAGACCTTCGCGGCTCCGCGGCGGCCGATGCGGGTGCTTAGGCGCGAAGATCGTGACGTTGACTTTCGCGGGTGTTTGGGTTTGGTTGTTTTTTCCGCTTCCGACGGGTCTTCGAAGAAGTTCCCAAGGTTGCGAAGTCGCGTCGCCCGCCGACCCAGGAGTGTGTCAATTCGAGAGCGCTTCAACGTGTCTAGCGTCGTGTTGAGGTATTTTTCGAGGTTGGCTGCCGTTGTTTCTGTGTCGCGATGAGCACCGCCGATGGGTTCGGGGATAACGTCATCGACGAGGTCTAACTTCGAAAGCTCCTTGGCAGTTAGCTTGAGTGCTTCCGCAGCGTGCTTTCGTTTGTCAGCGGTCTTCCACAAGATCGCGGCGCATCCTTCGGGTGAGATGACAGAATAGAACGAGTTCTGAAACAGCGCGACGCGATCAGCCACACCAATACCCAGCGCCCCGCCGCTTCCGCCTTCGCCGATGACGACGCTGACGATCGGCGTTCGCAGTCGAGACATTTCCATCAGATTAACGGCGATGGCCTGAGCAATGCCGCGCTCCTCAGCCCCCAGACCCGGGTAAGCGCCCTGTGTGTCGATCAGGCAGACGACGGGCAGGCCGTACTTCTCAGCCATGCGCATTTTCAGAAGCGCTTTGCGGTAGCCCTCCGGGTGGGCGCATCCGAAGTTGCACGCCATGCGTTCTTTGATGTCTTTGCCCTTGTTATGACCGATGACCATGACCTTATGCCCACCAACGCGAGCGAACCCGGTAATCATAGCGCGGTCGTCGGCGAAGGTGCGGTCTCCGTGAAGCTCGCAGAAGTCACGGAAGACGGTCTTGAGGTAGTCGGTGGTCAGCGGGCGCTTGGGATGGCGCGCGACCATGACGGTCTCCCACGGAGTGAGATTCGAATAAAGTCGGCGCATCGTCGTCCGAAGACGGGTGCGTTGCTGCTTAATATCTGCGCTGAGATCAGCCCCCGAGTCGCGTGCTTCGCGCTCCATTTCAGCGATGTCGTATTGGATTCGCTGAAGCGGTTTTTCAAATTCGAGGAAGCTCACCGCGTCCGCTTTCGACGCGGACTTCGCGGCTGGTGTTGCGGTTAGTACATCGCTCATGTTGATTGCTCGCGTGGTTCGTTGGTCGCCCGCCCGCGCCACAGGTTCGGCGTCACCCAAAGGGGACGGAGGTTACTCGATTATCCGGTTTCTACAAGCAGTTTCGCCAAGATTCCTCGATGATTCCGCCGTCTTTTGTGTGTTTTCACAACGACAGAAATGGTTGTAAGTGCGTTCTGGGCAACATGTTACAGAACGGTCACTCGATGCTATGGCTGTTTTGGTTGAAAGTCGTCCGGGGACTGTTTCGTGAGGATACGGAGCAGGGCCTTCTGGACAGTCGGGGCGTCGATCTTGTCGGTGAGAAGGTCGGAAAAAAGGCGGTCGAGCTGTTCGAGGGCGTCATCGACGATGCGAGTCTGGCGGCCCTTCTTGCTGGGCTGTTTGAATGTCGATGCGAGCTTGGTGCCAAGGACGTGCGTGTAGCGATCGGTCAGCGCGCCGCTGAGGTTTGTAATGGGCGCAGCATCAGTACCATACTTTGTCTTGGCGAGATGTGCGATCGTACGGACCCGCATGACCTTGGGGCCAATGGTTGCGGTCTGGAAGCGGGACCACTGGTCGCGCGGAGGGATGAGGCGAAGGGCTAGCTGATGGAATTCGCCTGATTCGCGATCGACGTTGTGGCTCGCTCTTTCGGGCGGTCTGGTTGTTGTTCTCGGTTTCGGTTTTGGTTGCTCGAGTTGTGTCGGGACGGGCGGCGGTCTTGTTTCTTCGCGCCTCGTGGATGTTTTTCCTGTCGGCTCGATTTGTGGGGGCGTGCCCTGGGAAATCACTTCTTGCTTGCGGATTGCGACGGGTGTCGATACCGGCGCTGCTGTTGGTTCTCCGGTCGCGGGTGGTGACGACGGGACGGTTTTAGTAGTCAGGGTTGGGGTCAGGGTCAGGGTCGGGGTCGCTTTTTGCACGACGAGTTGGATCTCGACGCGGCCCGGGCCTTTCCGCGAGGAAGGGTAATGTTCGATCACCGGACCTGTCGGTTCGTAGCCATTTTCCCTCGACCATGCTGCCAGGGCTGTGTAGTGTCGGGCGAGGGTGGACGCAGTGTTCTCAACGCGCATCCATGCGACGAGTTCGGACGGTTGGGTTTCCGCCTCGAAACCGTCGGGCGCGATTTTTCCAATTTCAAGGACAAACCCGACCTTCGCCTGGAGGTTCGCAGGGCTGACTTTTCGCGGGTCTGCGTTGTAGCGAACGAAGAGGGGGGCTGCGATATCCTGAGCGCTGCGCACCTTCGCGATCGTTGGGCCTATGGACCAGTACGCTCCGGTGTGGGGGAGGTAGACGATTCTTGCTCGCGGTGCTTCCTTGATGGCGATCGCAGGTTGGGCGGACGCGTTCGGTGCTTTCGCATGCCCGGGGCTGGTTTGTGCCAGGCCAGCGACGCAGAGCAGGTTTGCCAGTATGTTTAGGTAGATACTCATAAGTTTGTCCCTTCGGATACGGATAGTAACCGGTTGCGTCAAGGGCGGTTGCGGAGAATCGTGAGAAAAGGTGTGTTTGGGGTCGTTTGGGTTGGGCGGGAATGGAGGTTGCGGCGTGAATGATCGGACGACGACGGTTGGTGAGCTGACGGCGCTGGTTGAGGAGTTTGTGGCAGAGCGCGAATGGCAACCATTTCATGATGCAAAGAACCTCTCGGCCTCGATCGCGATCGAGGCGGCGGAGTTGATGGAACATTTCCAATGGGTTCGCAGCGAAGACCTTGATGCGATTCGCAAGCAGCCTGAGAAGATGGCGGAAATTCGTGAGGAAGTCGCGGACATCGCGGCGTATCTGCTTTCGTTTTCGCATTGGATGGGGATTGATGTTGCGTCGGCGCTGGCGGATAAGATGAAGAAAAACGCGGTGAAGTATCCGGTGGAGAAGTTTAAGGGGCGTTATGAATGATAGGGGGCTGGCGCGATCGACCGGGGCGTTTTCTTGTTTGGCGGTCGTCCTCGGCGGTTGTGCGTCCGCGCGGGCGTAAAGCCACGCGGCTCAGGGGGGTGGATGGGGAGCGGGTTTATTGTTTCTTGGCTTCGCTTCTGATCTTGTCGATGATGGTTAGCCACGTTTTTGTTGCGTCGCATAGTTCATAGCGAAGCACGTCGGCGAGCAGGACGTTGTCCTTTTGCTCCAGGGCTTCTTTGACTTGAAGAAGCACCTCCTTGGGTTTGACCAGTGCGTCCATGAACGGAGTCTCGCCGATCGTGAAGGTCTCGGGGTTGATCGCTAACATTTCGATGGACTTGGCGAGTGCTTCGTGAATTTTCCCCCAGATGCTCATGCATTCGCCGAGTTCGCGTAGTGCGTCGGATGGGTTCTCTCCGTCGAGGCGGTCGGCGATGTCCTCGGTCGCGCGTTCTGTTTGTTCAAGCGAGTCGAAGCAGTGGTTCATCGCTTCGGTGACGAGGTGTGCTCGCGTGCCGGTGAAGATTTCGAGCTTCTCGCACTCGGGGATCGGTTTGGCGAGGGCTGCCTCCATCGTCTCGCTGTCCAGACGACTGCCGTTGCAAGCGAGGGCGATGACGAGTCGGTCGTCGGCGCAGTGCTCCTCCTGAACGTGGCGGACCGCGTCTTCGAGGGTTCCGTCATCAAAGTATTCGGGATCGACAATCTTGTCGTCGAGGTAGAGTTCCATTTCAAACAGCTCCGGTCATGCGTTGCAATCGTTGCGTCTCGCGAATTTCGTCCTCTTAGAAATTATCGGCATCGAACGGGGATTGCCAACGCACGTATTGGTTCGCTATCCGCGCCCCGAGGCTATTTCGGCGGCGCTTTGGGGTCAAATGGGGGCGGAATCTTCCAGTCGCCCAGCGATGCCACCATGTCCGAGATGCCCAGCGGACGGGGTAAGGCGTATTTTTCGCCGTACTTCACCCCAATCGAAGAACCTTCGACGCCGTTGCCTGATCGAAGATAGTGTTCGAGTCCTTCAAAACGAGTTTCGTCAAATTGCGATTTGTAGCAGCGGATTGCTTCGATTTTTTGCTCGATGGTGTCGCTGATGTCAACGACGAAGGTCGAGTGGTAATGGTGAACCTCTGCACCGATGCCCACCGGTCGGTAGACCAGGTGGTCCACGCGGAACGGCTCTGTTTCGTCAAAGCGTTCGTTCCATTTTGTTAATTGTGAATAGAAACGTGACGCTTCTGTAATAAGCTGAGCCTGGTAATGGTCTGGGGATGCGCCGGGTGTTCGACCTGCCATTCCGACGAGGATGCGCGGGCGGTATTTTCGCAGTGCTGTTGCAACAGCGTAACGAGCTTCGGGGCCGTCCATGAGCACGCGGTTGGGCAGGTCGAGCATGTCGCAGACCTGCACGCCGAGGACTTCAGCCGCTTGGTTCATTTCCTTTTTTCGCGTTTCCACGGACCCGCGCGGGGTTGGTTCGCCAATGGTCATGTGGACCATCCCGACCTTGTAGCCAAGCTTGACGAGCTTGGCGATGGTCCCGCCGGAGCCAATTTCGATGTCGTCCGGGTGGGGTGCGGTGAAGACAATGTCTAACTGTTGGTTGGCCATCTTCTTGTGTTCCTATGTTGGCGTGGTTGGGTTGGTGATCTTGATCCCGTGTTTCTTGGTGGTTTGGAATGTCGCCCGAGCTAACTATAGGCGGCGCGCGGGAGGCTGACAAGCTTATCGCGACGTACGATTGTATTGGTCGAGGCGAATAATGTTCGGCGTAGCGGCGTGAATCGTGTGTTTTTGCATGTGTGGCTGGTGCGCTGTGGGGGTTGTGTGTAAAATGTTGACCATGAGTCGAGCGGAAATATCTGATGACGATCGTGCCGACGTTGGCGCGTTTATCGAGAAGTTCTGGCAGGGGCGCGCTGTCATGAGCCGTGGGAAGAAGTTCTTTCCACATGAAGAAGAGGGCTTCCTGGATCGCCGCGATGGTGAGATTGTTGGTCTTCTGACCTATCACGCTGGCGAAGACGGGATGGAAATCCTGACGCTGAACTCGACGATTGCTGGTGCGGGTATCGGGACGGCGCTGATTCTCAGCGCGATCGAAAAGGCGCGAGAGCTTGGTTGTGCACGGACGTGGCTGACGACGACGAATGATCGTCTTCGCGCGATCGGGTTTTATCAACGGGTTGGGTTTCGCATGGTGGCGATTAATCTGGGCGTCGTGGACAAAGCTCGCAAGTCCAAGCCGGAGATTCCAGAGGCCGGCGAGCGCGGCGTTCCGATCCATGACGAGATTGTGATGGAACTCACAATCAAACCCTATCTTGATTCCGAGAAGTGATTTCGATTCCGTCGAACAGATTAGCTATAGGACCCATGTCCTCAAGGTAGCCCGTCCGATGCAGTCGGGTCGCGTCTTCTCGGACGTTTTTATCTGTGTTGTAAACGCCGATATTCTGGTCCCTGCGCCCGGTCTGCGCGATGTTTGGTGTGACGTGGGTGGTTTCAAAAGGTGAAGGCGTCCTATAATGAAATGGGACGGAATCGGTGTCGATGGGTACTCCGATTTTTTGTGCGGAAAGGAATCTGTAAATAGGTATGACTGATTCAAAAGGGACATCGGAAATGTCGCGCGATCAACTACGCAAGGATCGCGCTGAGGCGATCGAGGAATTCTTGAAGCGCTTCGCGCCGTCGGACAACGCTGACATTCTTGCGCAGATGATGGTGACGGTTTGTAGGCTTGGCGACGACGGTACGGATCGTGGTGATGTGAAGATACTCAACGCCGCCATGAAAGAGCTTCGGTACGCGTTCAAGGTTTTTGCGCCGTACGCGGAGATTCCGAAAGTGACGATCTTCGGATCAGCCCGGACGCCCGAAGAACATCCTCAATATCAAGAAGCCAAGAAGTTCGCGGAGATTATTCAGCGCAAGGGTTGGATGGTGATTACCGGGGCGGGTGACGGAATTATGCGAGCGGGTCATCACGGTGCGACACGCGAGTCGAGCTTTGGCGTCGCGATTAGTTTGCCGTTTGAGCAAGACACGAACGACGTGATCGAAGGTGACTCGAAGCTGGTGAACTTCAAATACTTCTTCACGCGAAAGCTGATGTTCGTGAAGGAAGCGAAGGCGATTGCCCTGTTTCCAGGCGGATTCGGGACGCAGGACGAATGCTTCGAGGCTCTGACGCTTGTGCAGACCGCAAAGAGTATGCCCGTTCCGATCGTGTTGGTGGACGAACCTGGCGGGACGTACTGGCAGCACTGGCGGACGTATGTGAAGGCGGAGCTTCTTGGTAACTCGATGCTCGATGAAGCCGACATGGATCTCTTCCATGTGACTGACGATGCGCAGGAAGCGGCGGATACGATCCTTCAGTTCTACAAGAGGTATCACTCGCTTCGATATGTCGGGGACGATCTTGTGATGCGACTTGAGTCGCCGCTTTCGGACGCGACCATCGCGGAGCTGACCGAGGCGTTTTCGGACATCATCGTGGAGGGGGGGATCACTCAGCGCAGCGATGGATTGCCAGAGGAGCGCGGCGCATATCCGGGGAAGACGCGGCTTATTTTTCAGTTCGATCGGCGAAACTCGGGGCGGTTGCGGGCGATGATTAAGAGTATCAACGCTGCGCCGTAGTCGCCGGTTGACGAAGTTGCAGAGTTTGTTTGCAGGGGGAAGCTCGCGGGAAGAACGATCGCGCTCGGGCGTGTTCATTCGTGATGTAGACGGTTTTTTGGGGTTGCTATTATGACAGCCGAACGACAGGGTGACGGGGCGGAACCCGCCAGCGGAGACGTGGCCGCGGTGGAGAAGCTTGTAAGTTCGTACGAGCGATTGCGGAAGCAGATCGCTCGTGTCATTGTTGGTCAGGATTCCGTTGTTGAACAGCTTTTGACGGCCATGTTCTGTAACGGGCACTGCATCTTGGAGGGGGTTCCTGGTCTTGCGAAGACGCTGCTGATTAGCACGCTCGCGCGGCAGCTTTCGCTGAGCTTCTCTCGGATTCAGTTTACACCCGACCTGATGCCATCGGACATTACCGGGACAGAGGTCATCGAAGAGGATCGCGGGACCGGTTCGCGGTCGCTTCGTTTTGTGAAGGGGCCAATCTTTGCGAACGTTGTTCTGGCGGACGAAATTAACCGGACACCGCCCAAGACGCAGGCGGCACTTCTGGAGGCGATGCAGGAAAATCAGGTGACGGCTGCGGGTTTTCCGCACAAGTTGCCCAAACCGTTCTTCGTGCTCGCAACGCAAAACCCGATCGAGCAGGAAGGCACGTATCCGCTTCCCGAAGCGCAGCTCGACCGGTTCATGTTCAAGATTCATGTTGATTATCCCAGCGAGGAAGAAGAGTTTCAGATTCTTCGTATGACGACCGCCGGTGTCGAAGTTGAGCTTGAGCGGACGTTTAACGCTCGGGAGATTCTTGACTTGCAGGCTGCGGTGCGTCGCGTTCCCTGCGCGGATCATGTGATGCGCTACGCGATGCGACTGACACGCGCGACGCGCGTGAATCGCGGCGAGACGCCTGAGTTTGTTCGTGATTATGTTGCCTGGGGCGCGGGGCCTCGCGCGTCGCAGAACCTGGTTCTTGCCGGGAAAGCGCGGGCGATTTTACAGGGTCGGTTCTTCGTTTCCACAGACGACATCAAACATGTCGCCTTTCCGGTGCTTCGTCACCGAATTCTTACGAACTTCAACGCGGAAGCTGACGGCATTAGTAGCGACGAAGTCATTCGGCGATTGATCGAGGCGATTCCGACGGAGAAGTCCGCTTCGATGGACCCGGCGATGGCCTCTCGCGTTTTCGTGAGCGATCGCGAAGTCGACGAATAGTACGCGTGCGAGAAACGTTTCGCACGGGCGTGTTTGCGCGTGCGCGGAAACTGCGACATGAGGGTTTATGGACGCGAAAGCGCAAGACTATCGAAAATATCTTGATCCGAAAGTGCTCGCACGACTCGGCGGGTTGGAGTTGCGCGCCCGGATGATCGTTGAGGGGTTTTTCAGCGGGATTCATCACAGTCCGCATCACGGCCTGTCGGTCGAGTTCGCGGATCATCGGACGTATGCGCAAGGGGACGATCTTCGCCATATCGACTGGAAGCTTTTTGGAAAGACGGACAAGTACTACATCAAAGAGTACGAGCAGGAGACAAATCTTGAGGTCGTGCTCGTCGTTGATGCGAGCGAGTCGATGCGCTATCGCAGCGACGACAGTTTGCTCACCAAATACGAATACGCTTCGAGCATCGCAGCCGCGATCGCTTACTTGACGCTTTCGCAGCATGACTCGGTCGGGCTTTGCATCTTCGATGACGACATCACGCACTTCACACGTCCGACGAACAGTCCGCACTTTTGGAAAACGTTGATTCGCGACTTGGAAGAGGGAGGACCGTTGGTCGGGGCGGGTCGGAAGCGGTCTTCGGGCAAGGCGGTGGTGGAAGGGGGCGTGAAAGTTTCTCGCGCGCTTGGAGAGTTGGTTGAGCGCGTAACGCATCGACAGTTGGTCGTTATTGCAAGCGATTTTTTCGACGACGTTGGCGATGTGCTCACGGGTCTTCAGCGACTCCGATATCGTGGTAGCGAACTGATTGTCTGGCACGTCTGGGATCCAGCAGAGTTAACGTTGCCGTTTCGTGGTCCGACGTCGTTTGAAGGAATGGAGCAGATGGGGCGACTCCTCGCAGACCCGGGTGCGCTTCGCGTTCGATACGTTGAGGAGGTCGAAGAGTTTTGCCATCGCCTTCGCATGGGGTGCGGGAAGTTGTTTGCAGACTACAACCGCCTTTCGACGGGTAGTGCGCTCGACGCAACGCTGTCGAGTTACCTTGCGACACGGTCGCGCCGGTTGCGAAGTCGATCGTCGCGCGTTCTGGGAGGAGGCTAGGTTTGTGCACTGCACGCCGATCCCACGATGAATAACGCGATTTTCGACATAGCGACAGTCGGTGCGATTGGGTTTGTGCATCCGGCGCTTGCGCTGGCGGGAGCTGCTTGCGGCGCGATTCCGATCATCATCCACTTGTTGAATCGCCGTCGTCACCGTCGGGTGCAATGGGCAGCCATGCGATTTTTGCTTCTGGCGAGTCGTCGCAGTGCGCGGCGTTTGCGACTGGAGCAGTTCCTACTCCTTGCGATTCGGATTGCCGTGGTTGTTTGCGTCGGTTTGCTTGTCGCGAGGCCCTACTTTCCGGCGTCGGGTCTTTTGCCTTTTGTTGGAACCGGTGTGCATCGCATCATCGTGGTGGACAACTCGCTATCGATGAGTTCGTCGATGAGGGGAGCAGCCGGATTGGGTTCGGGGGTTCGGTCGGGGTCGCGATTGGATGCTGGGCTACGTCGGTCGCACGAGCTTCTTGCGATGTTCTCGCCGCGCGACTCGGTGAGTATCGTGACACTTTCATCGCCTGCGACGACGGTCGTTGGCCACGCAGCCTTTGATCGACGCTTCTTGTCGGAGACGATTGATTCGATCGCACCGACACAAGCCTCGACGGATGTACCCGGCGGGGTTCGCGCGGTTCTGGAGATTATCGAGGGGAGTTCGTCTGCCCCGGGGAATCGGGCTGTCTATTTTGTTTCTGACTTCCAGCGATCGGATTGGTTGCGGGATTCGGCGTATGCCGGGCGTGAAAACGGGGCAGTGCCGGGGAATCTGGCGGGTAATTTACCAACGATCGCTGCCACTGAGCTTGGCCGGTTGGCGGATGTTCTGGCGAACTCGTCGGAGAATCTGGTACTCGTGCAGGTGGATGGCGAAACGCGACGCAATGCGTCGGTGACGTCGCTTTCGGCGGAGTCGGCGTTTGTTGCCCCGGGTCTTCCGCTGCGTTTTGAAGCCTCGATCGGGAATCATGGCGACGCGGTCTTGCAAGGGGCGCGGGTTCAGTTTCGATCGGGCGGTCGCATCCTTGGTGAGTCGCCCGTGGCAAAAGTGGCAGCGGGTGGTGAGACGCTGGTGTCTGTGACGACGCAGTTCGCGGTGGCGGGGACGCATACGGTTGAAGCTCGGTTGCTCGGTGTGGGGGAAGATCATCTTGCGATCGATGATACTCGGTTCCATACGATCGAAGTACGCGAAAAGACGCGCGTATTGATTGTTGATCCGCGATCAACGGCGAGGTTCAACGAATCGGAGGGTGCGTATCTTGCGGCTGCCCTTGATCCGGGAAGCGTTGGGACGCGAAGTGGTCCGGGTCGCAGCCGTTTGACGTATGGAGATCTCGCGGATGCATCGCGGCGTTTTGTATCTCCGTTTTCGGTTGAACTTTCGAGCGAGCATGAGCTGGCGTATCAGGGTCTTCCTGAATTCGATGTGGTTGCGCTTTGCAATGTTCCGTCACTGTCGCGTTCTGACTGGGAGCGGCTGGGGAGGTTTGTTGAGCAGGGTGGGGGATTGCTGGTGTTTCTAGGGGATGAGGTCAACATTGATTCTTACAAGATGAGCGAATCGTTGGTGGGGGGCGCTCTCTTGCCGGCGACATTGCTTGACGTCGCACGCCCCGCACAGTCGTTGTCGGATGCGCCGGATCGGGCGGAGGTCATTCGTCTTTCGCGGGAGGGGTTGACGCATCCGTTCGTGCGCGAGTTCGCGCGGCAGGATAGTAGTGGTTTATTTGACGCGCGCATCGAGGCCTACATGCGCGTTCGAGCGGACGCGGCTACGGGGGAAGTTCTGTGGACGTATACGAACGGTGAACCGGCATGGATTCTCGGTTCGCGCGGTCGCGGTAGCGTTTTACTTTGTACAACGTCTGCCAATATGCGATGGAATACGTTGCCGGCGAAGGGGGACTATGTTTCCCTGATGTTAAACGCCGTGTCGTTTTCTGCCCGCGGGAGCGGCGTTTTGCGGAACGTGACTGTGGGCGGTGTGATTCGCGAGCGACTTTCCGCGGTTGAAGCTTCACTGCCGATCAGCGTTTCGCCGCCAGCGGATTTTATCGACGAAGCTCCGAGTCCGGCGACGATTCGTGTCGGCAACGGGCTTGGGGTCGAAGTCGGTCCGGTGATGGCGAGCGGGGCGTGGGGCGTACGCGTGGGGGGAAGTGAACGATCTTTTTCAGTGAATGTCGATCCATCCGAGTCACTGCTTGAAGGGGCATCAGCCAGCGCAATGGCGGATGCGGTCGGGCGGGAAATGCGATGGGTGTCCGCGTCTGCCGGTTCTTTTGCAAGGCGAGATGAGCAGGCGGCTCGCTCGACGGAGGTGTCGCGAGCGGTTCTCTGGATGGTGGTCGGGCTTGTTTTTCTTGAGAGTTTGCTGGCGATGTTATTTGGTAAGCCGCTGGGTAAGCGGCGCGATGAGGCTGCGTACGTATAGTCGTACCGGGATAGAGAATTCTTGTGACGCGCGTTCTTGAATGGGCATTGGACCTCGAACACATACGGATGGGTGCGGACGCACCTCTCGTAGTGGAGTTTTCGCGCGCCTGGCCCGGTTGGCTTCTTGTTGGCTGTATGCTGATTGGTGCGGTCTGGGTATTCACGGTTTATCGGCAAGAGTCCGGCAGTCGATTTCGGCGCACGCTGGTGGGTACGCTTCGACTTTCTCAGTTGCTCTTGCTTTTCGTTTTGCTCATGGGGCCAGCGCTCGTCCTACAGCAAAACCGTGTAGAGCGATCGGTGGTGGGCGTCCTCGTGGATGCGTCCGCGAGTATGGGGTTCTTGGATAAGCATGATGCCGAGGCTGGGGATGGATCGCGTCTTGATAAGGTAAGAGCGTCGCTGCTTCGAGACGACGGTGCGCTATTGGCCAACGTAACCAGGACGCATGATGTAGTCGGATGGACATTTAGCGGGCGTCTGGAACAAGGCGTTGTCGCCGAAAGCGCGAGCGATGTCGAAAAGCTTGTCGAACTTTATCAGGATGCGAAGGCGGATGGATTGCGAACGGATGTGGGGGGAGCGATCGCTCAATTAATTGAGAAAAGTGGCGGTCGGCGGTTTGCGGGAGTGGTCGTGATTACGGACGGTCGATCGACGAACGGAAGCGAGCTGAGCGGCGCGCTCGACGCGGCGACGCTACAGCAGATACCGGTTCATTGCGTTCGTGTGGGGTCGGTGTCGCCGCCGCCAGATGTCGTCGTTCGAGGTATCCGCGCTCCGCACCGCGTGCTTGTCAAAGACTTGCTGACGGTTGAAGCGTTGGTCGATTTGGCCGGGATTGAAGAGGGTCGGTCGGTAGAAGTGCGTCTGGTGGATGAAGCCACCGGGGACGTGGTTGCAAGAGAGTCGGTCTCGGCAACGGGCGAGGCGGTTGCTATTGAGTTACATACAAAACCCGAGCGGGTCGGTCCTCATCGGTTTCGACTTGAGGCGGATGCGCTGACGGGCGAGCTATCTTATGAGAATAATAGCGATCGCGTTGAGGTGGACGTGATCGACGACCATCTACGGGTGCTCTATGTCGATGGTTATCCGCGTTACGAGTATCGGTATCTAAAAAACGCGCTCATGCGCGAGGACTCGCTGGATGTGAGCGTTCTGCTGCTTGAGGCGGATGAGAATTTTGTGCAGGAGGGAACGCTTCCGATTCGACGCTTCCCTCAGTCGCCCGAAGAGCTGAACCGATTCGATGTGATTATTCTTGGC
>JAJRUK010000239.1 GCA_024277835.1 Planctomycetota bacterium
GCTACGGATTCGATCGCGTGCGAGGTTGGCTGCGATCCGAAACAACCATGCTTCAAACCGACCCGACTCCGCATACGATCCAATGTTGCGAACGACGCGCACGAAGACTTCCTGCGTCAAGTCCTCAGCTTCGGCGCGCTGACCGAGTAACCGTCGAAAGAAGCCGCACAACCGTCCGGCGTAAGCATCGACGATTTCATCGAACGCCGCGGGATCAAGCTGCTGCGCACGCGCAATGACCTCGTCCCAATCGCGACTCGTCGTTGTTGGACTGATCGTGGTCATCCTCGCGCTAATTCCCTCATCCGACTCTTGTGTGGCACCGGTTTGTAACCGGTGCGATCCGAAACTCCAATCAGGCGATGGACGGGCCTACCTGCGGCAGGCCCGCCCGACACCAGAGAACACTCGCCGTCGTTGCTACACAGGGTTCCGTCCTGCGTCAAAGCAAAGACTGCGTCATTACTCGCCGCCGTCGCAAACCTCAGCAAGACACCGCTCAAGGAAACCGTCAGCTTCCTCGGCGCATCGTTCGGGATCAACGCCGGCGTCTTCGCAAACACCCACGAGTCGGTCCACACCGTTTTGGCAGCTTACTTCACAGTCTACTTCATCGTCACATTGTCGGACGAAGCACCGCGCCCCGACGCCTCGCGCGTGCGCCCAGCACTCCGCGTCGGTTCCGCCTTCATCTTTGCATCGGCGAAAAGCGCGTCGGCCAACGTTGATGCAGTGCTCTCCGCAGTCTGGAAGTTCAACCTGACATTGTTCGGTCAAGCACGTGCCCACGAACGCTTTACGCTTGTCATGACACGCTTCTTGCTCACCGCCATCTTCCATGCACCGGCGGAATCCAATTTCGCCCACGGTTCGACAAAGTTCTCGACACGGCGGGGGAGAGCAGCCACATCGCTCTTCAGCACAGCGTCTTGCGACCCGTCTTCCGACGGCACGACAGACTTCCGCTTCGCCGCCTTCTTCGATGCATCGCGCATGAGCTTGTCGCCCGCGGTTGCCACATCGCTCGCGGCAGGTCGGGGGGATCTCGTCAGGTCCGCACTCGTCGCGGCAGGCGTTGCGGAGTTGGTTCGCATCTGCTGCGCATTCATCGCGGGCACCGCCGGCGTCCATGCAATCTCGAAAGAGACCGCGCGCTTCCTGGTTGCACTCACGGACGCAGCTTCCGGGGCGGTCGGGTCGGTCGGGGCGGTCGGGTTTGCCGGGACCATCCGGACCTTCTGGTTTCCCGCCACCCATCTGCGCAAACGCCAGCGTGCAGCCAGCTAAAAAGAAACAAATAACTCCCCACGATCGACAGCCGGTTCTATCCATAGTTTTTCTCCTGATTCAGTGCGAACAGTTTGGTTATACACAATCCTTGTCGTCTCGCCTTCCGGCGACGGCAGCTACCACGCAGCTAAACGACGTTTTGGGTATCCATATTGCAAGCCGGTTCGATTTCCTGCATTTGGCTAAACGTCCGAGAATGACTCGCCACGCCGGACAAGACGCGGTAAACTTTCGTCCGGTTGTTGATGGCGTAGTAGCATTGTGGAGTTGGCGCAGATGGGTTACATGGATTTACAGAGTTTTATTGCTGACCTTGAGACTCGCGGGCAGATGCGGCGGGTTGTGGCTGAGGTTGATCCGATCCTCGAGATTTCCGAGATCGCCGACCGCGTCTCGAAAGCGCCCGCAGCCGGGCATTCCCCACCTCCACCGACCGATCCCGTCCACGGAACGCGCGGCGGACACGGGCTGCTCTTTGAGAACGTCAAAGGGTCGGACATTCCCGTCGCGATCAACATTTACGGAAGCTACGAGCGGATGCGACTCGCTCTTGGCGTGGAGAGTTTTGAAGAACTCGCCGATCGTGTTCAGCAACTCGTCAAACCAGATATGCCCACGTCGATCATCGAGAAGATGAAGAAACTCCCGCAGCTCGCCAAGCTCGCGAGCTATGGCCCCAAGGTCGTCAAACGCGGCATGTGTCAAGAAGTTGTCCATACCGACGACGCAGACCTGTTGTCGTTGCCGATCATCAAATGTTGGCCTCGCGATGGCGAAGCGGGGTTCGGCGCGCGTCCGGTGGACGCCACGGAGGTAACGGGGCGGTTCTTCACATTTTCCGGTATCTACACCAAAGACCCCGAAAGCGGCGAGCGCAACGTTGGTATGTACCGCGTTCAGGTGTGCGGGCCAAAGCTCGCTGCCATGCACTGGCACATGCACCACGACGGCGCGCGACACTGCCGAAAATACAAAGCCCGCGGCGAGAAAATGCCCATCGCGATCGTCATGGGCGGCGAACCCGTGCTGCCATATGCCGCGACGTGCCCCCTTCCACCTGATGTGAGTGAGCTTCTTTTTGCGGGGTTCCTTAACGATGGCGGGATCGACTTGGTGCCGTGTAAAACTGTTCCGCTCGAGGTTCCCGTGAACGCGGAGATCGTCGTCGAGGGTTGGGCTGATCCAGAGGAGCTGATTTGGGAAGGACCGTTCGGCGATCACACCGGGTTTTATTCGCTGGCGGACCGATATCCCGCTCTTCATGTAACCGCGATCACGCATCGCAAGAACCCGGTCTACCCCGCGACGATTGTCGGCGCTCCTCCGCAGGAGGACTACTATCTCGGCAAGGCAACGGAGCGCGTCTTCCTGCCGCTGCTGCAAATGCTCATCCCGGATGTGATTGATTACTCGCTGCCCATGTTCGGCGCATTCCACAACTGCGTTTTCGTTAAGATTCGTAAGGAATATCCGCTGCAAGCTCGCCGCGTCATGAGTAGCATCTGGGGAGCGGGGCAGATGAGTTTTTGTAAGATGATTATTGTCGTGGATGAACATGTGAACGTTCACGACGAGCAGGATGTGTTCTTTCACATGGGGGCCAACGTCGATTGGCGTCGCGATACGATGATCGTTGATGGTCCATGCGATATCCTCGACCATGCGACGCCCTATTATGGTGCGGGTGCGAAGATCGGGATCGACGCGACGCAGAAGATCGCCGGTGAGGGTGTCGTGCGAGAGTTTCCCGATGCGCTTGATATGTCTCAAGAGATTCGCAACCTTGTCGATCAACGTTGGAGCGAATATGGGATTTAGGGGTTGCTATTTCCGTGTGGGCGATCCTCGCCGCCGAACGTCCGCGCAGGCTAAAGCCTGCGGCTCGGTTTTTTTTGTGCGGCAGGGTCTTCTGTGTCGGGGTCATGTGTGGCACCGGTTTGTAACCGGTGCATGTTGCACGCTGGCTTTGCTAGCAGTGTTCGGTTGCAGTCAAGATAACGAACCAAAGGCAACCACGCCGACGGCGGAAAGCGCTCCTAAACCCACGGACATTCTTGTCTTCCCGCCGGAGCTTCACGTCAAGGATGAATCGGCCAACAGTTTCCTCACCCGGGCGATGAAGACCTGCGGCGACGGTGAGTACGAATCCTTCCGTTCGCTCTGGAGCATTCTTGAGCAGCCCCTACCGCGAGGCGACTTCGATCAGGGTTGGCAAGCGGTTCAAGAAATCCGAATCCGGGCCTTTCAACAGGTCTTTCTCGAGCGCGGTCGCGACGGCAAGAAGCCAGAGGGTGAGACGGTTTACGTCGTGTTCGCCGATGTTAGTCTCGACCCGCAACATCGCGCCGGCGAGCGCGAACCCCACCGCGAGGTCGCTCTCATGCTCGTCCGTGAGAAAGATGAATGGCGACTCGCCAAAGCGCCCGCGAAGATGCGCAAATGGGTCAAGAATCTCCCCGGTCAGTCGCCGCCGGAAAAAGCAATCGACGCGCCAATCAAAACCGAGCCGCGCCCGTAAGGAAGCGATCCCAGCAAACGCGATTCCCTGCCGACGTGATTTCTCGCACCCGTCGGAAAACTTGCACCGGTCGCTCCCTCACGGTCGCGGCTCTGAAGGGGCGACTCGCGCGTGTTGCCGTACGATCCAAAAAACGAGAAGGAACCGCCCGTGCAAAATTTTCGTCACAATCGGATTTTTCTCTTGCTTCACAAAGTCTCATTGCGCATACTTCAAACAGATAAGGCCACTAAGGCCTCGTCTCGAACTATGTTTCGAGACATCAAAAAATCGGTGAAGCTCCGCTAAGGCCGACAAGAGCGCCGACTGCGCCCGGCCGGGTTGCGGGGCTTCCGATTTATCCACCCCGCGGTGAATTTCACAAGCATCTGACGCAACTCACACGCCTCGCATAGCGAAAAAGTACATGCGGATCGCATCCTTCGCTGGACGCTTAGTCATGCGCGAATAAAATGCACGACGCACCCGCGAAGTCAACCCCGGAAAGGAGTCCACCGCGTTATGGCGGAACCGTCGTTCGTCCATCTTCATCTTCACACGCATTACAGCTTGCTCGACGGCGCAACGCGCATCGAGGGTTTGATCCAGCGCGCGAAAGAATACGAGATGCCCGCGGTCGCGATTACCGACCACGGCAATCTCTTCGGCGCGGTTGAGTTCTATTCCGCCGCGAGGGCTGCGGGGATCAAACCGATCATTGGGCTGGAAGCGTACCTCGCAACAGGCGGCGACCATCTCAAAAAATACCCGGGACTCGGCAAGGAGGCATATCATTTGCTTCTGCTTGCCCAGAATATCGAGGGCTATCACAACCTCCTGCGCCTCGCGAGCATCGCCTATACGAAGGGGTTCTATCGCAAACCGCGTATCGATAAAGAACTGCTCCGCGAACTCTCCGGCGGGTTGATTTGTACGAGCACCTGCATCGGCGGCGAAATTCCGCAGGCGTTTCTTAATAAGGATCGAAAAGCCGCCGAAGACCTTGCCAAAACATACTTGGAAATCTTTGGCGAGGATCGCTTTTTCGTTGAGCTTCAGGATCATCAGATGCCCGAGCAGAAGATGCTCAACCCGGAGCTTGTCGATCTTGCCAACAAGATCGGCGTCGCGACCATCGCCACCAACGACGTGCATTACCTCGATGAAGACGACGTCGAAGCACACGACGTGCTTTGCTGCATCAATACGGGCAAGTTGCAGTCGGAAGAAGACCGCTTCAAGTTTCCCTCGGGTGAGTTTTACTTCAAGAGCGCGGAGAAAATGTCGGAGCTTTTTGCCGACCACCCCGACGCGATCAGCAACACCTTGCACGTTGCGGAGATGTGCAACCTTGAGCTTGACCTGACGCAGCGGTTTTCGCCGGTTTACAAAATCCCTGACGACGTCACGGATGACGATGGAAATATCCTCGACGACGCGACGTACCTGCGAAACCTCGTCTACGACGGCGCGAAGAAGCTCTACGGGGACATCTCGCCCGAGCTTCGCAAGCGTATCGACTACGAGTTAGAGGTCGTCACCAGCAAAGGGTTCGCAAGCTATTTCCTGATCTTTTGGGATTGCGTGCGGTATGCTCGCGAGAATGGGATTCCCGTTGGCGCTCGCGGTAGTGGTTGTAGCTCGGTGATTACTTACACGCTTCGCATTTCGACCCCGGACCCGATTCGATACGGGCTATACTTCGAGCGATTCATGGACCCCGACCGCGACGAGATGCCCGATATCGATCTCGACATTTGTCAGGCGGGTCGCGCGAAATTGCTAGACTACGTTCGCGAAAAGTATGGCCACGTCGCACAGATCATCACGTTCGGCACGCTCAAGGCGAAGGCTGCCGTGAAGGACGTCGCCCGCGTCATGGGCATGGGATTTGAAGA
>JAJRUK010000240.1 GCA_024277835.1 Planctomycetota bacterium
ACGAACTTCTTATTCAACCCTATCCCGGTGCTGATGCGAAAGAGATCGAAGCGGTTTACGAGTCTGCCGGGGCGGAGGTCGTTAGCGAAATCGTCGACCTCGATCTGACGGTCCTGCGGGTCGCACCCGGTACGCTCAAAAAAACTGCGGAGATTCTAACCGATAGTGGACTGATCGAATCGGTCCAAAAAAACTATCTGTACCAGAGCGAAGCCCTGCCCAATGATCCGTATTTCACGCGGCAAGCTCACCTCGAACAAGTTCGCGCTCCACTCGCCTGGGACACGACCATCGGCAGCGAGGATGTCATCATCGCGGTCGTCGATACAGGGATCAACGACGATCACGTTGACTTGCGAAACAAAGTCATCGGCGGTTGGAACGTCTACGACGACAACAGCGACTATTCCGACGTGATGGGACACGGTACGTTGGTGGCCGGGGTTGCAGGTGCGGATTCGAACAATGCGACGGGTGTTGCGGGGGTCGCGTGGGATAATCCGATCCTTGCGGTGCGCGTCGGGAATCGCAAGGGCGAGTCTTCAGCAAGTCACATCGCATCGGGAATCCTATGGGCGGTTGCGAACGATGCGAAGGTGATCAATGTCAGTTTCGCGCCGCTATGGGCCGACAGAGTGATACGGTCCGCCGCACAGACGGCGTTCAACAACGGAAGTCTGGTCGTCATCAGTGCAGGCAACGCAGGCGGCACGACGCGATCGCGAGGCTACGGCGAGGCGGTCTTTGTTGGTGCTGTCGATTCCGCCGACAAGCTCGCGTCGTTTTCAGACAAGGGACCGTTCGTGGATTTGTCAGCCCCGGGGACTTCGGTTCGATCGACGTCTCGCGATGGAAAATACCGGGTAGTTAGCGGCACTTCGTTTGCCGCTCCGATTGTGAGCGGTGTGGCGGCGCTCGTGTGGTCAGTGAATCCCAGCCTTCGCCCGGCGACGGTGCAATCGATCCTCTACGATAGCGCGTTTGATCTCGGAACTGTGGGGAAGGATCGGTCGTACGGGTATGGCATGGTCGACGCAGCCACGGCCGTAGAGGCGGCGACCGTTACGTTCGAGTCGCCGGACACGCGGCCCCCGACGGTGAAGATCAATCGACCGCTGAGCGGATCGACAATCTCGGGGCGCTATCGTGTGGCGATCGATGCAACCGATCGCTCGGGCATTGCGGATGTCGTCATGTTCATCGATGGGGTTGCCGTCGCGACGGATCGGCGGGCGTCGTACTGGTTCGTTCTTGATACGCGTGCGTACAGTCCGGGTCAGCACGAGTTGAGTTTTGTCGCGACGGATACTGTGGGAAACGCGTCTTCCGCAACAAGCGTCACAGTGACGTTCGGGAGTGTCACGGCGACTTCCGCCGGGGCGGGGCGAGTCGTTTTTCGTTCTCCGGCCAGTGGCGCGAGCGTCTCTGGAGATGTTTCAATCCAGGCAAGCGTTTCCGATCCTGATGGGCTGACGTTGTTGGAGTGGTTCGTCGATGGCGAACTCGTATTCTCGCAGCCAATCTCTGGGCAGTCGTCGGGCGTAAGCTATCGCTGGGCTGCTCGCGACGTGGAGAAGGGCGCGTACACGATCACCATCCGCATCACCGATTCGTTTGGGAAGCAAACCACCGGGTCGATCACGCTCAATCATTAGAGTCGTTCATTCATCGCGTAACATCTCGAACCCCTCTATCGCACCAATCACCTCCCTAGCTGCGTGGCTTTAGCCCGCGCGGCTCGGAGGGGCGGGAATACCATATCGCCATCACCGCTAGCCTATCTAGTCTTGTGCCGATAAACTGACGTAACAGGCGGACACGGATGTTCGTCGTGCCAGAGCTATAGAAAGAGCATCAGACATGCCATCCACGAACCAAACCTCAACGACTTCGCCACTGATCGACGCGGTAAAGAAACACGTTCTTGTTCTTGATGGCGCAATGGGGACGGCTGTGCAGGCGTATGACCTGTCGCTATCGGATTTCGAAGACCACGAGAATTGCATTGACGTCATATCCGCCACGCGGCCTGATGTAATCGCGGATATCCATGCGTCATTTTACTCAGTCGGTTGCGACGCGGTTTTGACCAACACATTCGGCGCGAACAAAGTCGTTCTGGGCGAATTCGATATCGCCGAGCGAACCTATGAGCTAAACAAGAAGTCGGCGGATATTGCGAGGGAGGTCGCGAAGAAATTCGATAAGCCCTCGCATCCTCGTTTCGTGATCGGGTCGATGGGACCCGGAATGAAGCTGCCCTCTTTGGGACAGGCGACTTGGGATACCCTTGTCGATAGTTACACCGAGCAGGTGCGCGGTTTGCTTGATGGCGGTGTCGATGCTGTCCTGGTCGAGACCTGTCAAGACCTCCTGCAAGCCAAGTCGGCGATCGTCGCAGCCATTGACGCGATGAACAAAAAGAATCTCCGCGTTCCGATCTTGTGTACGTTCACAGTCGAGACCACCGGGACGATGCTTGTCGGGACGGAAACTGCGGCGGCGCTGACGGCGCTGCAGGTGTACGATGAAATCGCCGCCATCGGGTTAAACTGTGCGACCGGTCCGCAGGAGATGAGCGAGCACATCCGCCATCTCGCAAAGCATTGCCGTCGTCCGCTGATTGTTCAACCGAACGCGGGATTGCCGCAGCTTGTTGACGGTAAGCCGCACTATGCGTTGACCCCGGGCGAATTGGCAAAGTGGCTTACGGAATTCGTGAAGACCGACGGTGTCAATATCGTCGGCGGTTGTTGCGGGACCACACCGGAGCATCTTGCTGCCGTCGTGGACGCGGTCGGTCATACCAAAGCGGCGGTCCGAAGCGCGAAACGCGAGCCTGCGGTGAGTAGCCTGTATCAGTCAGTTTCGCTTACGCAGGAAGGAGCGGTTCTTGCGATCGGCGAGCGAACGAATGCAAACGGGTCAAAGAAGTTTCGCGAACTGCTCGCGGCGGATGATGTTGACGGCATGGTGAAGATGGGGCGCGACCAAGTGAAACAGGGTAGCCACCTGCTGGACGTTTGTGCTGCGTATGTCGGTCGAAATGAATCCGAGGATATGACGGCACTGCTTCGGCGATTCGTGACGGATGTTACCGTTCCGCTGGTAATTGATAGCACCGAGGTCGATGTGATCGAGGCGTCGTTGAAGCTTGCGGGCGGAAAGTGCGTCATCAATTCGATCAACCTCGAAGATGGCGAGGACCGTCTTGATCAAGTTTGCCAACTCGCCAAGAGACACGGGGCGGCACTCATCGCCCTGACCATCGACGAGGAGGGGATGGCCAAGACGTGCGAGCGAAAGGTTGAAGTTGCCAAACGCATCTATGATCTCGTGACGAAGCGCCATGGCGTGCATCCCGAAGATTTGATTTTCGATTCACTGACGTTCACCGTCTGCACGGGCAATGAAGACGATCGCAAGCTCGCTGTCGAGACGTTGGAGTCACTCCAAAAAATCAAGGACGCTTGTCCAGGTGTGCATCTGCTGCTTGGAGTGAGCAACGTAAGCTTTGGCATCAAGCCGCCCGCGCGGCGCGTTCTGAATAGCGTCTTTCTGCATCATGCTCGCGAACAAGGCCTTGATGCTGCGATTTTACATACCACGGGGATTGTGCCACTCTTCAAGATCGACGAGCAACATCGAAAACTCGCTGAAGATCTCATTTACGATCGGCGAGCAGAAGGCTACGACCCGTTGCACAAACTTCTGCAGGCATTCGAGGATGTGAAGGCCTCGGAAAGTGATGAGGCAGAGGAGACAAGAAGCGTGGAGGTGCGTCTGAAGCACCGGATCATCAACGGCGACCGGACGGGCCTCGACGAAGACCTTGACGAAGCGATGTTGACGCACCGCCCGCTGGTGATCGTCAATGAAATGCTTTTGGACGGGATGAAAACCGTCGGCGACCTTTTCGGTGCGGGGCAGATGCAACTTCCGTTTGTTCTCCAGTCGGCAGAGACCATGAAGGCGGCGGTGCGCTACCTTGAGCCATACATGGAGAAATCCGAGGGGTCGAGCAAGGGGTCGGTTGTGCTCGCGACGGTACGCGGAGACGTTCACGACATCGGCAAGAATCTCGTTGACATCATTCTGACCAACAACGGTTACACCGTGTATAACCTCGGCATCAAGCAGCCAATCAGCAACATCATCGACGCGTTTGAAGAGTACAATGCAGATGCGATCGGGATGTCTGGGTTATTGGTCAAGTCAACCGTGATTATGCGCGAAAATCTCGCCGTGATGAACGAGCGAGGGATCGATGCCCCGGTGATTCTCGGCGGTGCAGCCCTCACGCGTAAGTACGTCGAGCAAGACCTTCGGCCCGAGTTCGAGGGGCCTTTGTTTTATGCGAAGGATGCGTTCGCAGGTTTGAACCTGATGGACCAGATCGCATCGGGCACGGCAGTCAAACCAGCAGCCATCGTCGAAGAGGTGGCAGCCGGCGCGCGACGTGCGGGGGCGTCGGATGATGAGTCTGACGGCGGTTCGCGCGGTCCGGTCGATCTTCACGAAGAAGCGTCGGCAAGACACGGGTACACCCCGCCGCGATCGAATATCTCTCGCGAAGAGCCGGTTCCGCCGCCGCCATTTTGGGGGCGACGAATCGTCGATCACATCGATCCGCGGGCAGCCCTTGCGTATCTCAATGAGAAAATGCTCTTCGGGGTTCAATGGGGGTATCACAAAGCACGGCGATCGACGGAGGAGTTCGAGCGTTATATCAACGACGAAGTCCGACCGATCCTTCGCAAGCTCCTGGAGCAATGTCAGACCGAAAACATTTTGCAGCTCAAGGCGATCTACGGTTATTGGCCTGCTCAGTCAGACGGGGATACGCTGATTATCTACGATGCCGAGGATCGCAGTCGGCATGTCGCAGAGTTCGAGTTTCCCCGGATGGGTAAGCCTCCGTATTGGTGCATCAGCGATTTCTACAAGCCAGTCTCAAGCGGCGAGTTCGACGTGGCAGCCTTCAGCGTCGTGACCGCCGGGCGGCGAGTAAGCGAGGTCGCCCGAGATTGGTTCGCACAGGACCGCTATAAGGATTATCTTCATCTACACGGTCTGGGCGTCGAGGCGGCGGAGGCGCTGGCCGAGTACATCCACAAGCAGATTCGCGTCGAGTGGAACATCGCCGGCGACGACAAGCGAGACAAGCAGGGAACGTTCAAACAGCATTACCAGGGTTCGCGGTACAGCTTCGGCTATCCGGCGTGCCCGCGTCTGGAAGATCAACTAAAGCTATGGCCCATCCTGCAGCCAGGGTCAATCGGCGTCTCCCTAAGCGAAGATTTCCAACTAGAACCAGAGCAAACCACAACAGCAATCATCACGCATCACAAACAGGCGAAGTATTTTAACGTACGGTAGTGTCGCGCTATGCCACTTATTGTTTCCAAGCTCTTGCTCTCTTTTGCGACCGTCGTTGGCGCACCGATACTCTATACAATTGTTTTCCTCATCCTTGAACGCAGAATGAACGACGTGGCTGCGCTGATTATCGCGACAGCGATTGTCGGACCAATGAGCGTCATCGCCTGGGTTGCTCTTTGGCGCAACAACATCATATGGACGCGGCGCCGGTCTTTGCGAACGGTCCTTGCCTTGGTCGCCTCCTTCGCGCTGTCCGGACTCGCGGTGCCGGTGGCGACGTGGTTTAACTACGCAGGTCGTAACCGTTCCGGTGTCTCCGAAGTCGGGATCGTGGTTGGTGGAATGTTGTTCTTCCTTTTATGGCTTGTGTCGTCAATCTTGGCCTGGCAGGAAACCAAGGAAGAACGACGTTGTCGGTTGTCAGCTTCGAGCCGAGGCGATCTCCCTTGCCCAAACTGCGAATATAATCTTACGGGTTTGCGCGAGGCGACTTGTCCCGAATGTGGCACGCAATACACGATTGATGAACTCGTCGCTAGTCTCGCTGATGCAGATATCGCGAGTAAGTTGCACGATTGACAGTGAGAGGGTCCGCACAGCGGACCCTACCGTGCTGTGTTCCTTGTGTAGCATGCGCACCAACGTCAGCAAACGTCTCCAACCCTGATGGTAATCTGCTGGCTGGTTGTATTGCCGTCGCTGTCAGTTACTTCGAGTGTGATGATGTGGGTGCGCGTGTTACAGGGATCGGTCTCACTACTCAGCAAAATCTGGAGAGTCGTACCCGTACCCAGTATGCCATCGATATCGGAACTCCATTGGAAGTTCGACTCAGGGATCGAAGCGTCCTCGGGGTCAGTAGCCGATCCCACTAGGGTCGCCATCTGTGCAGAGCCAAACTTGGTATTGCTGGTAGGGCTGGAGATCGTCACCACTGGCACACCCGGACCCGCTATGACGGTGACGGCTACGCTATCCTGTGCTGTGAGGCTAAGTGAATTGGTCGCCGTTACGGTAACCGTATGCGAACCCTGAGAAAGCATAAGTGATAGATTTTCGCCAGTGCCCAGCGTGCCATCAACATCGGAAACCCAGACAAGACTGGCCCCGGTGAGTGTACCATCCTGTGTGTCCGAAGCTTGCGCTTGGAAGTTGATCGAGTCGGTAAGAAGAAAGCTGGAACCACTTGTCGGCGAGCTGATCTGCACCGTGGGCGGTTCGCCTGGGTTCACCTGTATCGTTACGGTGTCGTCAGCGCGGAGGCCCGTGGAGTCGACGGCGGCGAGCGTGACAACGTGCGTTCCTTCGGAAAGTGTCACGCTTATACTTTGGCTCGTCCCTAGCAGCCCGTCTTGATCTGACGTCCAAGAAATGTTCGCATCTGGGATCGTTTCATTCGGATCGCTCACGGTGCCCGCGAATGAGATCACTTCGCTCGCCCCAAAGACAGCACCATCATTCGGCGAGAGGATCGTAACCGTCGGCGGGGCGTCGCCATTGACCACTTGCACAGTAATTGAGTCGGTCGCAATCGTCCCCGACGCATCGATCGCGACAGCGGTAATGACGTGCTCGCCGAGTGTCGTCAACTGTGCTTCGCACGAAAACCCAGGCCCGCTTCCCATCGCGACGCACAAGTCTCCGTCAATGTCTGACGAAAAAGATGTTTCCCCATTGAAGCCATCCGCGGCTGACGTAGTAACATCGACAGAGAAGACCGTGTTTTGACCTGCAGCCAACGACGCACCGTCTACTGGCTGCGTAAATTCGACCGCTTGAAAGAGGAATAGCAGCGTGGCAGCGCCAGGGCTATACGCCCGCAGAGTTCCGTTGTCCGTCAGAGCGTACACTGTTCCGTCGTCGCCGATGGCGGGCGTCGATGTTCGATTGGCGGCGTCGCCATCCACGGTAAAACTGGTACCCGGGTCGGCTACGTAAGTGAATAGCCCCTCCGACGTACTGAGGTAGGCATGACTCGATGACAGAGCAACAGATGCCTGCGTAAAGCCGAGAAGCGGGCGTTTCGAGATTAATGTCCCATTGTCGTTTAGGAGATGAAGGCTAACGGTGGAAGCAACGTAAATCGGGCGAACGAAAGAGGTAGGCGTTGAGAGGAAGTCTTCGTCGGATTCGTACTTCCACAACTCATCGCCTGTCACCGGATCGCGGGCAATGACTTCGCCGTCAACGTTTGCGGTTACGAGCAAGCCTCCGCCCACGATGGCGGGTGATCCATGCCTGACAGGATCATCGCCGCAGTCCCCGCCGTAAACCTGCTCTTGCCACAATGGCTCAAGATCAGGTGCGTTGAATCTGAACCCCGTTATGCAAACGCTGTTGAGCGCAATAACGATAGGGCCGCCGTCGCCCACCACGTTCTCCGTCGAAACGATCGCCACCGTCGGGTCGGCCGGAGGAAGCGACTCTACTGATCCATCGAACTCGACCTTGAAATTGTCCCAGCACGCGGCAGAGTCGATCGGCAGCAGCACCGTGCATTCAAGCAAACCGCTTCCGATCCCCGTGACCAGATCAGCGAAGAAGTCGGCGAGCGATGAACTTCCGCAAATCTTCTCGCACTGCGTTGCTCTTCCTTGACTTACGAGGTTGCCGTCGAAATCGTAGACCGCCACATCCCCTGGCACATAAAGAAACACAAAATCGTCGAAGACCTTCGGTGAGGACGTAGTCTTCCGTCCCTCCGCGAGCGTATTGACACTCCATGTCCAATCGCCGGCGGCCGAGACGCGATTCAGTGTGGAAACTATGTCCGAGTCGGAGGTGTTGGTCACCACAACGAAGATGCTCCCATCGGGAGCGACCGCTGGCGTGCTCAAAATGGTCGAGCTGGCAAGAAAAGTCCGCCGCCATCGCTCTTCGCCATCGGGGCTAATCGCGACGAGTTCGCCTTCCAGCGTGCCGACATAGATCGTCCCGTCCGGTCCGATGACGGGTGACCCAAACCCGTAGAACGACTGACCGACTTCGACCTCCCACTTGAGAAGCGGCGGAACGGCAAGCTCTGTATCGACTGCGATAAACCCCTCGCTAGAGATGCCGGACTGGAACTGGCTCCATGTTTCTAGAATTGAGATAGGACTGCCGTCGTCGTTGCCGCAGCCAGATCCCATCAATAGAGGCAGAAATACGATCGCGGTGCCAAGAAGAAAATACGGCGGTTTCCTGAGGTGTGCGCGCATACGGCCCAACTCCTTGTGACGAGGAAAAGTGATTCTCTCTGTTAACATGCCCGAGCGCGCCGCAGAACGATGTTGCAACACGCGCCGATTAGTATATGAGTCCCTTCCGGGGATGCAAATCCAACATGCCGCAAGACTGGGGATTCCCCGCGGGTTTTAGGAGGGAACTAAGTAGTGGAAAGCCTCGTAGGGTCCGCTGTGCGGACCTCCCAGTTTTGTAGCGGACCTCCCATCTATTCCATAGCAAATGCTGCGATTTCGTCAAACGTTGGTGCCTTTGCCCGCCTATCGCCACAGGAGCAACACCAATCCGCATCATATCGCGTCTCACGGACTGCCTTCTCGAATGTCGAATGTGGCCAGGCGTGGGGGCATGTTGCGAGACCATGTTTTACCGGGTTGAAGTGAATGTAATCGTGGTGCGCATTCATATCTCGTTCGTCGCGGATCGTGTGTTCCCAGAAGCGGCGCTGCCACACGCCTGCGCGACGGTCGCGTTGTTGAGATGCGCTGACGCGTTGCGTGGGTAGGCGCTCAGCGAGCCACGCTTTTGTGAACGTCTTCTTGAGGTACCCCCATCGCATTGAAAAATCGAAATCGCCCTTGGGTAGCGTCCATATTGCATGCAAGTGGTCCGGGAGGATGACGGATGCATCGATTGTGAATGGCCAACGGGCTTGCGTTTGAAGCGTGGCGTGTTTGAGGAAATCGATTGCGCGAGGTGTCGTTAAGATTCGTTGGCGGTTCGCCGTAACGACGGTGAAGAAGAATGTGCCGCCGGGGACGAATGCGCGGCGGTATTCGGGCATCAGTGGGTTCCTTTTTTAGAATCGGATGGTCCGCACAGCGGACCCTACCCCGGCTTTGTCATCGACATTGAGTCCAGCGTCTTGTCCAGCTCATCGTCGGAGAGAACTTTCTTATCTTTCGCGACCTGACGGACAGTTTTGCCAGTCTTGAACGCTTCTTTCGCGATGGCGGCGGCGGCGTCGTAGCCGATCACCGGGGCTAAGCTCGTACACATCGCGAGCGAGCCTTCGATCAGGTCGGCGCAGCGGTCTTTGTTGACCTCGATGCCGGTGACGCATTTGTCGGCGAAGGTTCGGGCGGCGTTGGCGAGCAGGCGGATGGATTCGAGCAAGTTGTGAGCCATGACGGGCATGCCGACGTTTAGCTCGAAGTAACTCTCGCGGCAGGCGTGGGTGATGGCGGCGTCTGCGCCGATGACCTGAAACGAAACCTGCATCATCATCTCGCTCATCACCGGGTTGACCTTGCCGGGCATGATACTGCTGCCGGGTTGCGTTGAGGGAAGGGCGATCTCGCCAATGCCACACCGTGGCCCGCTTCCCAGAAGGCGGATGTCGTTGGCGATTTTGATCATGCTGACGGCGATCGTCTTGAGAAGCCCGCTGACTTCGCAGACGGCGTCCTTGGATGCCTGAGCTTCGAAATGGTCTTTGGCTTCGACGAATTCGATGTCTGTCGCCGCCGAGAGCGCTTCCGCCACTCGTTTGCCGAACTCGGGGTGCGTATTGATCCCGGTGCCGACGGCGGTTCCGCCAATCGGAAGCTCGCGCAACGCGCGAACCGCTTTCGTTGCTCGCATGACGGCAAGCTCCGCCTGCCGTGCGTAGCCACTGAACTCTTGACCGAGTCTGACTGGCGTTGCGTCTTGAAGATGGGTTCGTCCGATCTTGACGATGTCGTCGAACGCCTTCGCTTTTTCGCGGAGCTTTTTCGCAAGTTGCTCCAGCCCCGGACGCAGGTCATAGGTGATCGCGTCCGCCGCGGCGACGTGAATCGCCGTCGGAATCACATCGTTGGACGATTGCCCCATGTTCACGTGGTCGTTGGGATGGATCGGGTCTTTGGATCCAACTTTTCCTTCGGCGAGAACGATGGCCCGGTTGCTGATGACCTCGTTGGCGTTCATATTCGTGCTTGTACCAGAACCCGTCTGGTAGATGTCGAGGACGAAATGTTCGTCGAGTTTTCCGTCGATGACCTGTTTGGCTGCGGTGACGATCATGTCGGCGAGTTTCGGGTCGAGTTTGCCGAGATCCTTGTTGACCTTGGCGGCGGATTGTTTGACCAAACCCAGGGCACGGATAAACCGCCGGCCAAAGCGATAGCCGCTGATCGGGAAATTTTCAAACGCCCGCTGGGTCTGAGCGCCCCAGTAAGCGGTTGCGGGGACTGTCATTTCGCCCATGCTGTCTTTTTCGATGCGTGTCTCGTTGGCCATCGTGCTCGCTCCTTGTTGGTTTTTGTGCGTGTTCTCGTCGAACCGCACGGAAGCGGGTATCGTACCGCGCGTGAGGAAACGGGGGTAGACTAACCTCAAACGAGCTGTGAGTTTCCGCAAAAGGGCGGGCCGGACGCGGATGGACGATAAGGCGATAACGATGAGCATGTTGGTCGCGGATAATCTGGTGAAGACGTTTCCGAACCCCGACGGGGGAGAGAAGCGAGCCGTCGATGGGTTGAGTTTCACCGTGGATCGGGGGCAGATTTACGGGCTTCTTGGTCCCAACGGGGCGGGGAAGACGACGACGCTGCGGATGCTGAGCGGGCTGATGACGCCGACAAGCGGGACAGCCACCCTCGCCGGGTTCGACGTGGGTCGCGACCCGATGGAGGTGAAGCGGGTCTTGGGGTTTCTGACCGCGAACACAGGGTTGTACCAGCGACTTTCGCCGCGCGAGCTTCTTATTTATTTCGGGCAACTCTACGGGATGGCGGTTCAAGAAGCCGGCGCGCGAGCGGATCATTTGATCGAGTGGCTTCGGATTGGGGAGTTTTCCCATCTTCGATGCGGGGCGCTTTCGACCGGTCAGAAGCAGCGCGTCAACATCGCTCGAGCGCTCGTGCCTGATCCGCCAATCTTGATTATGGATGAGCCGACGCTTGGGCTGGATGTCTTGAGCAATCGGGTGATTCTTGAATTCATCAAACGCGAGCGCGACGGCGGGAAGACGATTATCCTTTCGACGCACTATCTAGATGAGGCGGAGGACATGTGTGACAAGATTGGTCTGTTGCATGACGGTCAGCTCGTCGCTGAAGGGGATCTGGCGTCGCTGCGGGGTCTGGCGGGCGAGCAGCGGTTGAGCAACATTTTCCTGAAGCTGATTCATGCGGACGAGATGGTGGGGGCAATCACCGGATGAGCGCCCGCCACCGCATTCATACGATCTATTGGAAAGAGTTGATCGATATTCTGCGCGATCGGCGAACGTTGATCGCGATGATCGTTGTACCGATCGTGCTGTATCCGTTGTTAATGCTGGGGTCCGTGCAGGCGGTGACGGCGCAAGGCGAGTCGCTTTCTGTCGAGCAGCTTGTGCTGGGGACGGTTGGTAATCAGGCTCGCGGACGACTGTTGAGAATGATCGAAAGCGATCGGGTAGCGCTTGAGCGGCGTAAAGCAGAAGCGGAGGCGCAGGGGGAGGACGTGTCGGAATTACCCGAACCGCTGCAGGTCTCAAAGGTGAAGCTGTTCGGCTCTGAAGAGGCGCTGGCGGAAGCGGTGGCAACGCGGCAGATTTACGCGGGTGTCGTTTTCTCGGATAACCGCTTGATCGGACCACAGCACTACGACGCGCAGGTCACCGTCACGGTCCGTGCTGATTTCGAGGAGATTCGAAGTTCGTTCGCGGCGCATCGCCTTGAGGCCCTGATCGGTCGAGTGAATGAACGGATGACGCAAACGCGACTGGCAGCCGAGCGCCTGCCGCCGCAGTTTTTTGAGCCGTTCGTCGTCGAGGAAGTCGATCTATCCTCGCCGCCGTCGATTCTCGGTCAGATTCTGCCTCTCATTTTGATTTTGATGACGATCACCGGGGCGATTTATCCAGCCATCGACTTGACCGCAGGCGAACGCGAGCGGGGAACGCTTGAGACGCTGATGGTTTGCCCGGTTCCAGTGATGGACCTTGTCGTCGGGAAGTTTCTGGTGGTGACGACGGTCGCGATCATGGGCGCTGCGTTGAACCTGGCGAGTGTGACGGCGACGGTCTATTACGGCGGGTTCGACCAGGTCATCGCCAGCAGCGAGGGGTCTCTTCGGATCGGGACGATGCTGCTTATCCTGCTTGCGCTGATTCCGTTCGCGGTGCTTATGTATGCCATCATGATCGCGGTTTGCAGTTACGCGCGTACGTTCAAGGAAGCGCAAAACTATGTGACGCCGGTGATCCTGGCAGTTCTGATTCCGGGGGGAATCGCGGCGTTTCCCGCCACACGACTTGAGGGGATCATGCTCGTCATGCCAGTGGGAAACATGGTCGCACTGACGAAGGAAATGCTTCTTGGCGGGGCGGTTGGCGGTTGGGATATCGCGATGGTTCTCTTTTCGACGTCGCTCTACGCAGCCGCGGCGATCGCGATCGCAGCCGGGATTTTTGGCAAAGAGTCGGTCGTCTTTTCTGATGCAGGTTCGTTCGGGAGCATGTTCTCACGGCGTCTGTTGAAACGAACGAATGCGGCGACGGCTTCGATGGGACTGTTGACGCTCGCGCTACTGTTTCCGCTGTGGTTCTATGTTCAGACTGCGCTATCGCCAAGGGAAGGCGAGTCGGCGATTTCGCTGCTGCAAAATAGCGCCTGGCTAATGGGACTCTTGTTTGTTGGCTTGCCGGTCGTGCTGTTGGTGTATCGCAAGGTCAACGTCGCGAGCGCACTCTCGCTTCGAATACCGTCGCCGCGATATATGCTTGGCGGGGTTCTGGTTGGTTTGAGCGCCTGGGTGGTCACGCATGAGCTTGCGGTTTTTCAACAGATGGTGGTTGCAACGCCCGAAGCCGTCGTGAACAGTTCGGTGCAGATGGCCGAGGCGCTGAAGGCGATGAATCCGCTTGTCGTGATATTCTTAATCGCGCTTGTCCCCGCGATTTGCGAAGAGACATTGTTTCGCGGTTTTCTATTGGGGGCACTGCGCGGTTCCGGGCGACGGTTTCCGGCGATCATCGCATCGGCGTGCATCTTCGGCGTGTTTCACTTCTTCATCTTTAAGTTCGTCCTGACCGCCTCGCTGGGAATCGTTCTCGCGTATCTTTGCTGGCAGTCGCGGTCGATCTTGCCGAGCGTGATCGCTCACTTCTTGCACAATGGGTTGCAGGTGTCAACGATTTTTGCGCCGGAGTGGCAGCAGTGGATCGGAATCCCGACCGCGAAAGAAGGAGCTGCGGAATGGGCACACCTTCCCTTCCATGTGCTGATTGCGGGTGGAGTTGTCTTTGTGATTGGCATCGGGATTTGTCGAACTCGGAGCCTGCGGGGGTTGAGAACCCCGATTGTCGCATCCGCAGAGGGTGCGTAGGCGGGGCAACCGCCGGCACTTCACCGTCGGGTCTCGATCGTCGATGATAGACCGATAGTAGGAAGCCTCCGCCTCTTGGAGGGGTGGTTCCCGAGATAGGTGGCTCGTGAAAAAGGTCAAAGTGTGGTGAAGTCAAGAACGGGAAGTGCGATAGGGGTGGTGTTGATTGGGTCTATCATCGGGCTTGGTTCAACCGTACATGGCGATGAACTTCCGCTCAATGCGCCGTCAACCCGCGCGGAGATTTCGCGACTTATATCGCAACTCAGTGACCCTTCGTACGCAAAGCGCACATACGCCACCCGGCGACTCTGCGCGATCGGTCCGGCTGCTTACGACGCGGTGAAGTCAACATCTGCGAGTGACGATCCTGAGGCGGCGCTTCGGGCGAGTCGGATTCTTGCGATCTATGATCGGCTTTTGTTTTTCAATGCCGAGGTGACGCTCTCGTTTTCTAGGTCGAAGATTGGCTGGAAGGATTCCGTTGATCTAATGGTGACGATCGCCAGCCGGGGCAGTCATCCGGTAAAGGTTCCCTTCGCGATCGACCCAGCCGACCGTGCGAGTCGGTCGGCGGACGCGATGCAGGTGGCGGACATGCTCGACATCGGCGATTGGATTCACTTGCAGAGCCCACAAGGAAAGAGCATCGATCTGCGCGTCGATGAGATTTCGCTCGACCCGGAAGTGGTACGCGTGGTTCAGGAGCGGCTGAACGGCGGACCGACCGGTCGCGTTGCGCCAGGGCAGCGATTTACCCTAACGGCTCGCGACTTTAATCGAGGTTGGGCGCGGTATCCGCTGCTTGAGGCGGGCGAGTACACGGTTACGTTCGAGTACGTTCCTGACTGGCGCGACCCGAAGCTTGCGGAAGCGGGTATCGGACGGGTTGTTAGTCCCCCAGCGACGTTGACCGTGGCTGAGGCTGCTCCGGCGACCGTTTCGCGAAATGGAATCGAGGCGGACTGCCGGATCGCGCGAGAAGGCGACTCGGTGGTTGCATATATCGTGAACCGGACGGATCATGTCGCGATTGTGAACAAGAACTTCAGCAATTCGTTGCCGTTTGCCAACGGCGATTGGGTTTTTGAATCCGGCGTGACCGCCACAGAGGTTCCAGTTGCTCCAGATTCGCACAAAACGTGGAAGGCATTTCGCGCGGAAAACCTCGTCGAGGTTCCACCCGGCGAGTCATTGGCGGTCGCGCGGATCGGTCTAAAGACGCTGCGGGAAAGGTTTGCCGATGCTGGCGTGAACTTTGCGGACGCGAGCGGGTCGATTCATTTTCAGTATAACAACGCTTGCGATCGACTTTGGCAATCGCGGGAGCGTGCGTCGCTTTCTGGGAATCTGAACGTGCCGAAGGTCTTGCGCGACCCGTTGCCGCGTCGGTTGCTCTC
>JAJRUK010000241.1 GCA_024277835.1 Planctomycetota bacterium
CCCAGCCAGCGGTTGATATTCATGTCGTCCTTGCCCTTCATGCCGGGGAAGTACGTGATCCGCACCATGCCCGTCTGACTGTCGCCTTCAAGCGCGGGGATTGCATAAATGGCTTTCGGCGACATCGGCCCGGGATGCTTCGGTGGTCGTGATGTCCATGATGACGGAGGGGACAACGTCACGCCGGTCAGTTTGAGCTCCTTTCGACTCACGTCCTTTTCGCTAGCGGACGCAGTGGAATGACAAACTGTCGTGGCGAGCGCGATGGCTGCAAAGCTTGCAACGATTACGCGCGACGATGGCTGGGTTGATTTCATACTCGAAGCTCCTTCTTGGATGCCCTGGTTGTGGCATAAGAAAACGATCGTGAACGCGCATCTCATGATAGCGGAGACCGCAAGACCGCCAAGGTCTGACAAAACGACACATTCGGACGTCCTGCGGTTGTCAGGGAAGGACCGGTTGGGCTTGCAATTCTCGCGTTGGGTTGGTATCAGTGACGTTTCGCCAGCTAGCGCACGAGCGGCGGAGGATCGTGTTCAACAGAGGTGCGCCAGGATGATTACGATGCGCTTACGTACCGCCATTCTCGTTTCGACGATGCTTGCACTCCCGCTTCGATCAATCGCGGATGCTCGGGCGAGCGATTTGCCGATTCCTCAGATTGAGGTTGGCAAACCTTTCCCCGGACTGTTTTTTCCGTCTCTTGAGGATGGGAAGCTCACGAGCATGAGCGCGTTTCTCGGGAAGAAGACGATCGTTCACGTCTTCGCTTCGTGGTGAGCGGGTTGTCGAAAACATGTGCCAGGTTGGCACAAGGCGACGAAGTCTCTGCGCGATCGTGGAGCGTTTCAGACGGTCGGAATTATTCAAGAGCAGCATCCCGACCGCTGTCGACTGTTCATGCAGTGGAAGCAGCTCGACTTTCCCGTTCTGATCGACTCGCTCAACATGCTTGGCGTGAAAGTCGTCCCGATGACGATCGCGATCGACGAGTATGGCATCGTGCAACATGTCGGAATCCGTCCGGGCGAGTTAAAGAAAGAATTCCTCGACAAGACTTATCCCGCACCCAAACATGCCACAAAGAACAAACGCAAGAGCGCCGCAACCCTTCGTGAGATCGCCAACGACAAGAACACATCGCAGACGTGGATGAAACACGCGGACGCCTTGATCCTTGAGAGTGGCTTGAAAAAAATCGACGAAGCTATCTCAGCATACCAGAGTGCCATCGCGCTGGATCGCGCGAATGGCCCCGCGTATTTTCGCGCAGGGGTCGCCTATCGAATGCGATACGACCAGTACAACGGAGCCGTCAAGGATTTCCAACAAGCCGCCGAGCACTGGGGGATGGCGCTTGAGGTCGATCCGAATCAATACATCTGGCGTCGCCGTATTCAACAGTATGGCCCGCGCCTAGACAAGCCCTATCCGTTTTACGACTGGGTTCGTAAGGCGCGTGGAGACGTGCTTCGCCGTGGGGAAAAACCGGTGATTCTATATGTCGAGCCGAAAGGAACAGAGCTTGCCCAGCCCGCGAAGGAGTTTGCGTCTGGGGCGCAAGAAGTGGTTGAACCCGATCCTCGTCGCCGGATCGAGCGCGATCGCACGATGGTGATCATCGAGACCGCAACAGTGCCAGCAGCGGTCACTCCTCAAGGGTCGGCTCGTATTCACATGACGTTTCGCGTCAACCGGGCTGAAGATATGCATTGGAACAACGAAACCGGACCGATGGAAATATGGATCAGTCCGCCCAAGGGTTGGCAGGTCAATCCGCAGCTCATCCGCCCCAAGCTTCCCTCGACAGCACAGACCACGGAGGTTCGATTCGCAGAGTTTGAGCTTCAGGTTCCGTGGTCGACGGGTCCGGGGATGGTCGTGGTTCCGGGTTATGTTCTTTACTATGTGTGTCGAGGCGAGGACGGTGCGTGCCTGTATCGCCGGCAAGACTTCATCGTATCGGTGAACGTGCGGCAAAAGTTCGCGGACAACTAAGCGAGCCGCCGCAAGCGGTCAAACCCAATCGCAACGCATGCCTCGCGTGTTGCGATCGAAAGAAACAACCTGAGAGATGTCAGCATGATGATTCGCAAGACTTTGGGCGGGCGCGAACTCGTTAGTTGGGTCGTACCTGCCGCGGTGCTATTTGGAGCGGTAGTGCCAGCGTTTTCCGCGGCTGCCCCCGATGACAAGCGCGTTCAGATCGAGGCGGCGGGCGACGCTTGCTCGCTACGTTATTTGGAATCAGGTCCGATGGACGGGTTGCCGGTCGTTCTTCTGCACGGCGCGCGATTCACGGCGGACACATGGGTCAAGACGAAAACGCTTTTCGCGCTCGAGGCCAGCGGTTTTCATGTGTACGCCATCGACTTGCCGGGGTTCGGTAAGACCAAATGTCCCGAGGCGAAAGCGGACGTCTTTTTGAAGCAATTGTTCGAGTCGCTGGGAATCACAAAGCCAGTGCTCGTGTCCCCTTCGATGAGCGGGCGGTTTTCGCTTCCTCTTGTGACGGTCAATCCGGAACTTCTCGCCGGGTTTGTGGCTGTTGCGCCGGTTGGGATCCCTCGCTTCGAGAAAAAGCTCTCAAGCATCACGATCCCGATTCTGGCGATCTGGGGTGAAAAGGATCGCGTCGTCCCGGTTGCACATGCCGAGATGTTGGCAAAAGCAATCAAAAACACCCGCAAGGTTATCTTAAAAGGTGCGAGGCATCCGAGCTACCTGGACGCACCGGCGAAATTCAACGCTGAGCTGGTGACGTTTGTGACCAGGTGCAGCACTTCCCAAAAAGACTGATTCACGCGCTCGTGCGATTTCAACAAAGCTGTTAAGTGCTGTGGCGTGGCATGGTCCACGCTTGCGTGGCCATGATCCTGCTGGGAATATAGCGCCGTGCCGAAACGACTCCTACGTCGCGTCCCCTTGAGTTGGAGTTGGCAATCCGACGGATTGTCGAAGCGCTTCCGATCGCCCGGTTGCGCCCCGCGAAGACCACGACCAAGTTTCGTAGCGGTATTTCGCCAGTTCCCACGCGATTCGTGCTGAGACCATGATTGGGAATCGCGGTAGGAATGATTTCCCCGCACCACGCGATTCAAAGGCGGTATCCGCTTCCGCGATCAGATACCCTCGAACACCGGCAGCCACACCGATAAAACTCTGGTAGTAGCGGTACGTGTAATGGTGTCGAAGAATGTTCGACAGGACGTCGCGTCGCGCCAAGATGAATCCCGACTTGTTGTCGCGGAGCTTCATGCCAAAGGCGGTGTTGAGTAGCAGATTCAGCCCACGGCTGAACACATGCCTTCTCTTGGGTGAACCTGTCGGATGGCGAACGGCTTGTACCATGTCTGGCACTTCGCGAACGTAGGTCTTGTATAGCAGCGGGATGTCTTCCGGACGATTTTGAAGGTCCGCGTCGATCAGGCAGACCAGATGGCCTTCTGATGTTTCGACGCCGCTCTTCCATGCGGCTTCGATTCCACTGTTTTCGCCGTGTTTCACGCCGCGCACGCGCTCGTCTTGTTCTGCACGCTTTGTAATGCATCCCCACGTTGAATCGGCGCTGCCATCATCGACGAGGATGATCTCCGCGACGGTGCCCATTTCGTCGAATACCGAAAGTGTTCGATCAACGAGTGCGTTGACGTTCCCTTCTTCGTTGAAACAGGGCGCGACGACGGACAACGTGATCGGCTTTCCGTGTCGCGGCGCGGGCGTGGTGGTATAGCGTGTATTCATCACTGTTCTAGGTTCCGATCCTTACAGGTTGGTTGATGCTTGTGTGTTTCGGCGGAAGAAGTTCGTTCGCGTTGACCGAGCGCTGGGCTTCGATTCGTCCCGCAGGCGCTCCGCCGAGCAAGGTCTTGATGCACTCCGCGGTCATGATCGCGTTCCAGTGTTTGCGGTCGAAGCTGTGTGCTCCGTACATCCATAGATTGACCGGGGTTGGAAGCCCGTCTTTCACTTTTCGCTGGAGTACCAGTGCACCTTTGGGTAGCAGCTTCTTCGCTGCCTGGTGGACGATCCATTTGCCGATCCCGTCGCGATACCGCAGCGAGTCATCCAGCGACGACGCAAGCTCAACAAGGCGATGATCGAGAAACGGGCAGCGGTTTTCGATGCTGTGGGCCATGCACATCCGGTCCGCCATCTGCAAGAGAGGCTGAAGGAAGATGCGACTTTCAATGTAGGAAACGTTTTCCAGCATCGACTTTCGCTCACTCCAATGGTCTGTCAGGTAAGCGCGGAGCATCGCCGCTCCGCCAAGTCCAGAGCGAGACGCCATTCGGCAAAACCGGTCAAGGTCGCTGCCGTGATAGCGCTGTAGCATCGCGCGGTAGTGTCGGCGTTTGTCATTGTCAGTGCTTAACTCGTCGCCGAGGAGAAGCTCGTTCCGCGCATACCCCGCGAAAAGCTCGTCCGATCCCTCGCCAGAGAGAACGACTTTGTAATCGCGATCATGTACCGCTTTCGCCAGTCGAAACAGCGGGAAAACACTAAATGAACCGGTCGGGATTTCCAGATGAAAACCCAACGAAGGCAGGTCCGTCATGAATTCGTCGCGCGTGGGGCGGACATAGTTCGCACGGATACCGAGTCTGCTCGTTAAGTCTGCTACGAACAGTTCTTCATTGATCGAGCTTTTGAATTCGTCGAACTGACACGTAAACGCCTCATCAACACCGCTCAGCGCGGCGATGAGGGATGAATCTACACCGCCTGCGAGGAACATCGTGACGGGTACGTCGCTGCGCATGCGGAGTCGCACCGAGTCGCGTAGCAAGTCGATGAACGTATCCACCGCTTGCGTCTCGCTAGTGATCTTTCGCCCAACCTGATGCGTAATGTCCCACCACGCGGTTGTATGACACGTCCCGCGCTTGAGGTCATAGCAAAGATAGTGACCCGGTTTCAGCGAGAGCACGTCTTTGTAGAGCGTGTGCTCGTTGAAGCAGAATTCAAAGAGGGAAAACAGTTCGCTTGTGGTGAATTCGAGGTCGCGGAACGCTTTGATTTCGGATGCGAACTCGAACGCTCCACCGCGACATCGATAGTAGAGCGGTTTTTGTCCCATCCGGTCGCGCGCACAGAAAAAGCGCTCGCCGTCCCAGATCGCCAGCGCGAACATCCCGTTGAATCGCCGGAGGCAGTCGGTGCCCCATTGCAGGTAGGCGGTCAATGCGACTTCTGTATCGGTTGTCGTCTCAAAAGACCAG
>JAJRUK010000242.1 GCA_024277835.1 Planctomycetota bacterium
AGCGGCGCACCGAAAGTCCGCGCGATGCAGATCATCGACGAACTGGAACCCCTACGAAGAGGCCCCTACGGTGGAGCGATTGGCTACGTCGACTTCGCGGGCAACATGGACACCTGCATCGCCCTGCGAACACTCGTCATCACGCCGACGGCGGATGGAAAGTGGCGAGCCGACGCCCAGGTCGGCGCGGGCATCGTCGCAGACTCCGAACCCAAGAACGAATATCAAGAAACCCGCCACAAAGCCAAGAGCATGCTAACCGCCCTGGACATCGCCAACGCCTGGACCAAAGACACCCAATAGCATCCCAAGCAAACTTATCGAATCAGCAAACCCATCAGAGCCGCGACCGTAAAGGAGCGACCCAATAATCAACGCCCCAATAAACCAAGTCACCGTGTGCCATGGCCAAGCGAAGCGCCGCCATGCCGACGATACAACAATCACTCTTCATCCGCCCCAAAAAACGACCGCATCTCGGAAACCGTCCGCCGCCGCGTCGTACTCATCCACATTGAAGCGACCGCCCAACACGCATGCTCGCCGCACTTGAAATGAAGACCACGACTCCCATCATGCACGTACGCATCTCCCGACCGCCAATCCAGCACTAGCGTAGAGTCCTCCGGCGTAATGAGCGCGACGCGCATCCCCTTCCGCCACGCTGCAACCTCTCGATACGCAAGTCCCCCAGGAACCAACCACCATCGCCGCTCGAAAAATAATCCCCTGCCAAACGGACCAAAGAAGAACCCACCGATCGCACCCAAGCCCATATACCACGCAAGGTCACCCAGCCCTCCGTTCATCGCCCTATCTAAGATGATTCCTACCCAGAATGCAAAACCGATCCAGCGAGCTACCGGGGATAACTTTCGCCAACGGGTCGGATGCCACTCAACCTCTGGCTCCTTAGCTTCTACTACCTCGGTCGCAGCCGCCGTTCTTAGCTCGCCTGACCGGATCGCGCCAACAGGAAACGCACCGTTGTTATCGAAGATCGTCTCCGACTCGTTACAGATCTCAACAGGCTCCAAGTCAACTTCGCTCGGGCTTGGCAAAATCAGACCTTCATCGCTACGCGACACGACAATGATCAAGTCCCGTGGCCGAATCCCCCGCGTGGCAGTACGAATTTTCTTCTTTAACGGATCGAAAGATCGTAACGACGCTTCAATTAATCGGTGGGGAAATCGCTCACCGGATTCGGAGCCCGCGATGATTCTCTTCAACCTCTCAGTTCGCCAAGGTGGATTGCGCACCAAACGAGCGTGACGCGCCTCACCCCACCACCAGATCGATGCAGCCAGCCCCAGCCCCGCAAAAGTGACGGCTACGATTACCCGTAAGACTTCAAACCGCTCCGGGATCATTATCGTCGCGACGCCACCGAGCGTGCCCCCAATCAGCATCCCCATGACCACGAGAACTGAAAGCCCCACAAGCGACAAGATACGAAACCGCGGCGTTGGAATCCTTAGAACTTTCAGTCGATACTTCGACCCCTCGCCCTGCCCGTCCATCATTTCTCCCGACCCTTCATTCATCATTCAATTCCCAACCAACGCAATCACGCCCCCCGCTCATACAAGAACGCAGCATCCTCCAACCGGTTCTCCCCGTCCGAATAAACCGAAAACTTCGCCCCCGACCAGATCGCCGCGCCGCCGAACTTCCCATCCTTGGAAATTGCGTAAAACTTAACGTCAAAGGCGGGCTTGCCGTTTTTCTTCAACAGTCTCGGCAGCTTCGTATGGTTGGCCATGCGTTTCAGCGCATGAAGGCACGCCGCCTCCGGGTCCATTCCGTGTCGCATGGCTTCGACCACGGTATGCGAACCGCAAATCTTGATCACCGCTTCCCCGCGACCGGTGCTCCCGCAAGCCCCCACTTCGTTATCCACAAAAAGACCGGCTCCGATAATCGGCGAGTCGCCAACGCGCCCGGGAATCTTGTAACTCAATCCGCTCGTCGTCGTCACCCCGCTGATCTCGCTCTTTTCGTTCAGGGCACAACATGTAATCGTTCCGTAGGTTTGCGGATGCCCCGCCAGCGAATCAGCCTGCTTTTTCGGATCAACTTCATTGGCTGGGGCGATCCAATCATCGCGGTCTGAATGTCGCTCCTTCCATTTCAACCAGACCCGGCGCGCTTTATCCGTCAGAAGGTTTGTTTCTTCAAACCCATGCGCTCGCGCAAACCGAAGCGCCCCCTCGCCGACAATCAACACATGATCCGTCCGCCGCATCACCAATCGCGCTACTTTCGAGGGCGTCTTGATGTTGCGAAGCGAAGCCACCGCCCCGGCATCCGCCGTCGGTCCATGCATACAGCAGGAATCCAGCTCGACCACGCCGTCTTCATTCGGCAACCCGCCATAACCCACCGACATATCGTCCGGGTCTTCCTCGACAATGTTCACGCCTGCGATCACCGCATCGAGCGTATCCGCACCCCCGCGAATCATCGAGGCCGCCTTCTCCGTCGCACGAAGACCGTTCGCACTAGAGATCACCAAAGGTCCGCGCTTGTTCGTCCCGCTCGTCGCCTTCGCGATCGCCGGCACAACCCCGCCGCTCGCCGCAACCACCGCCGCTGACTGTAAGAACCCTCGCCGAGATACGTCGCTCATCACAAACCTTCCAATCAATCAAATGTCCAACCAAGTTCCGTAATCCCCCCGACTCTCAACCTCCCCCGAGCCGCAGGCTTTAGCCTGCGCGGACGTTCGGCAACAGGGATCGTTCCCCGGCGATAACGACGACGGAGCGTACGCGCCGCTTCTCGAAAGAACAGTTACGCAACCTTCGCCGCCCGAACCCGAGATCGCAACTTCGCCGTGCGACGAAGACCCTCAATCTCAACACCTTCAAGTCGCAACATCACCCGCTTCTGCTCGAGACCAAGCGGCGACGAAAACCCGCCAAGCGATCCATCCGAACACAAAATGCGATGACAGGGTATCACAAGTGGCAGCGGATTGTTCGCCATCGCTGACCCAACCGCCCTCGCTGCCCCCGGGTTGTTCGTCGCTCGCGCAAGATCAGCATAGCTCGCCGTCGTCCCGTACGGAACTTTGCGACATGCCTCCAACACCATCCGTCGGTAAGGCGGCAGATGACTCAACTCGACCGGAACAGACAATCGAACACGCTTGCCGCCATAGTACGCAACGACATCCCGCTGAAACCCTGGCAGAAGCGCGTCATCCTCGACCGCCTCAGAGAACTCCGTTCGGATTAGCGCAACGATTGCCCGCCGAGACTGCGGCAGATACGTAGCGACCAGCTTCGACTCCCGCAAGACAAACCCAAACACCCCCCGCCCTGTTTCAATGAGCGCGAACCGATCCATAACGCCTCTCCTAAAGAATTCTCAGCATCGCCACCACACCAAGACCGCCCACGTGCGGCAGGCCAATACGTCTGGCGTAACCGAAAAGCAACAGCCAAGCAAGAGAGAGCGGACGTCACCCTTCCCGCAGACAGAATCACACGCGATCGGCGTCGCCACAACGCAAAAACGCCCCCGTCGCAACAGCGGCGACGAGGGCGAGCGTGTTTCGTTGGGATGTAAGGTAGAAGCGGGTTATTGCCCGCTTGGCTTGTCTTTTTTCTTTGCTTCCGCGTCCAACAGAGCCAGCGCTTCTGCGTACAGATAGTTTCCGCCTGTCTTCATCGCTCGCCACTCCGCGACCTCCGCCTCCACGAACACCAGCGTCGTTTCGAACTGTCTTCGCTGCGCAGGGGTAAGGATCGCGACGATCTGTTCGCGAATTCGCTCAGTCAGCGGATCAACCTCGCTGGTGTTTCCGCGTCCCATCGGAGACGACATCGCCGCCCCCGCTTTGGCCCGAAGAATCGACTGGATTTGCGAGTTCTGCGTGGGTGAGAGTTGCAGCATCGGGTCGCGCGCGGTGCGCATGACTTCAATGATCGGAATCGAAATGGGTTCCGGCTTGATCTGCGCCCACCGCAGCAACGTTTTCCGAAACAAAGGCTCTCGTTTTGGGTCCAGCACCTCAAGGAGATTTTCAACCAACATAACAGCCGAGCCATCCGCCCTCCGCTGAATCTTACCTTCAATCCGTTGTCCAGCCTGAGCCGTGATCACACCTTCCTTTGAACCGGACCCCTCCGACCCATCTGTCAGCGGATAAGCGATCAGCACCGGCCGAGGCAGTTGCTCCGCCGTACGCCGCACGTAGTCCGCGAAGACCAGGTCCACTGCGTGCGCCCGGGGGCCACTCAGCGCCAAATCGGTCTTGATCATGCGCTGCAGAAACCATGCAGCGCGCAACTCGAAATGCTCGGGCGAACCCATCTTTCGCGCAGGTTTCCCCGCGCCCTCGACGCCGAAACACGAAGGCGCCGCCAGAAAACACGCAAACAACGGGAACACAATACGAACTTTCGTCATCGTGACGACCTCCATCTCAAACTAAACCCAACGCCCTCGAAACAAGACGGACCCACCGCCAAACAAATTACTCTTCCCACGGTACCGGGTAAGAGTAGTGCTTCGGGACAGCGATACCGCGGCTACCGAACCACTTGTGCGCGTACGTCTTTACCGCTTTGTATTCCTGAGCGAGTTCGCGAAGAGTCCTGTCGAAATGCGTGCGTTGATCAGTCTTCAAAATCTTCATGATCTTTGCACGCAACGATGCGGATACCTTTGCGACACTGACCGGGTCGCGATCAGCACGGACTTCCGCGTTCGCTTCGTTTAGCAAGCGATACACCGGCTTCTCCTGCTCTTTCGAAAGCTTTAGCTCAGGATCCTGGATCGCTCGGAACAACA
>JAJRUK010000243.1 GCA_024277835.1 Planctomycetota bacterium
CCCGCCGTGCAGGCGAAACAGCTTCTCGCGAAGTCCGGACAGGCTCTTTGTTTGCTTCCATTCAGAAAGCGAAGCAAGCCCTTCCTGCCGCTCATGACGAACATGAAGAACGACCGTGCCAACGTCGAGCAGATCAATCCCCGTTGCGAATCGCGTTTTCGTTCCGCGTTTGATGCCTTTGGCAATCGCGCGGACCTTGCCATGCTCGCGCGTAAAGAGCACAAGCACCTGCGACGTTTCGGAATAATCCAAACGCCCCAACACAACCGCATCATCACGAATCTCTGGCATGGTTGTAGATGATAACCGAAACCAACGATCGCGCGACGCTGGTTTCCAATCGTGCGATACATCTCGTTCGACAGGTCCGACGAAACCGAGACGCGCCCGTAAGGAAGCGATTCCTCAAGCGGCCTCGACGATTCCTGGCGTGTGGCATGGTCCACGCTTGCGTGGCCATGCCGGAGTTCATGCAGACCCATGGCCACGATCTGAGTAGACCATGCAACCCCTGAACTCTCAATGACCTTCTCAGTGCCGGCGCTAGCCAAGTCGGTCAGGCGACCCGTAGGGTGTGGCTATTGCCCACCTTCGCGACTCAATAACTCGCCGAGTTTGTCAGTGAACTCCGTCGAGTAAGTAAACCCCGCCTCATTGTGGCCACCGGGTGTCTCGATGAACTGCTTCGGTTCGGCAGCCGCGTCGAACAGTTTGCGACCAAGCTCGATCGGAATGAGTGTGTCGTCCGCACCGTGGAGAATCAACTTCGGGCACGTCACTTTGCCAATGCGATCGATCGATTTGAATCGGTCACGCAGAATGAGTTTCACGGGGAGAAACGGATAGTGAATTCGCCCAACGTCAGCCAATTCTGTAAACGTAGATTCGACAACGAGTGCGCGCGGGGCGTGATGGGTAGCTAGTTCGATCGCGACCGCCCCGCCGAGTGATCGTCCGCAAAAAACGATTCGCTCAACGGGCTGCTTCTGCGTTTGGGTCAGGTATTGTAGCGCCGCCCTCGCGTCGGCGTAGAGACCGCTCTCACTCGGCGAGCCGTCGCTGTGGCCAAACCCGCGATAGTCGAAGATGAAAACGTTGTAACCGAGTCGATGGAGCGTCTGAATCGTAGTCAGTCGATGCGAAATGTTGCCGGCGTTCCCGTGAAAAAAAAGAATCGTGCGTGTCGCGACTTCGTTTGGAACGTACCACCCGGTCAGATTCACGCCGTCGTTGGACGTGAACGTGACGGATTGATAGTCGAGTCCAATATCGCTCGGGGTCGCGTCGTAGTCTCGCGTGGGAAAGTAAATCAATCGCCGCTCGAACACACCCACGAGGATACAGACACCAACATACGTCGCAACCGCGATGATGATGAGTCGTCGCAGGCTAAACTTTCGCCGGGCGTTCTCTTGCGTAGCGTCGGGCACGTCGGTCGTCGCTCTCTGAAGCCGGGTTCGCTATCCAAGTTGCCACAAAGCGGTTCGGACATCATTCAAGTTAACTACGTCGCATCCCGTTTGCTGCAAACATATGGTCAAAGGACGATCGTCCGTAAGAACGAGATAATCTTGTTCCCGTGCGAGTTTGATAATCCCTGCGTCGGTGACTCCAAGCCGAGCAACATACTCCTCCGCCAAGATGCAGTCCTTTTCGACGTACAGCTCTCGCGTTTCTCTCAGCACTGCAAGAACCGTCGGTACATGGCTCCGGGGTTGGTCGGATTTCGAAGGGATTGAGAGGTTTGAGACTTCCGCAAGAATATGGGGCGTGACGATGACTTTCTGAAAATTTGAGACGAAATTCTGTAGCCATCGAAAATCTTCAATGGTATATTGCCGTGTTCGCTTATGAGACTCTATGAGAGACTCCGTAAACGTTCCGATGGCCAGCAAGATTAGGATGTTCGCGTCGATAAGGACGCCCCGCGTGGCATGCTTGACGACTGTCGCGAGCGGTGCCAACGGAGTCATGCTGAGCGCATTCTCATAGCGTACACTTCACCGGTCGTGGCGTCGATTTCGAACTGCTTATAAGTTTTCTTGCCGGTCATGAAAGCGAGCTGAGTCGAATCAAGGAAGCCCAGCGTAATGAACCATCTTGTTCCGTCATCTTTGAGTTCGACTTCTTCGATGCTTAGTCCCGAGACATCTCCTAATAGATCTCTTAAGTACTCGACTGCCTTCATAGCGGCGCTCTTGGCATCGAGTTGAGGTTGTTGCTTTCCCATTAAAAAACTCCCGTCTGTGCAAATGCTGCATTCCGTCGTGTACCTCGGTCAAATTATGCTTCATCACGTCGGTCCCGACAACCTCGTCGTTAACCCTCCTGCACGTCGATGGGGATCGCCTTGGGTTTGGCGGTTTCGATTTTTGGGATCGATACTTCGAGCACCCCTGCGCTGCACTTGGCGGAAATATTTTCAGCGTCAGCCCCGGCGGGAAGATCGAGTCCTCGGCAGAAGGTTCCGAATCGCCGCTCTCGCTTATGCGTTTCAGACGCGGTTTCTGTTTCGGCGGGTTTGATTTTCTCGCCGCGAATGTGCAGGACGTCATCGGTCTGCGTGAGTTCGATCGTACCCCCATCAACGCCGGGTACTTCGACGTACGCAACATAGCGGTCGTCATATTCGTAGAGGTCGATCGGCGGTCCCCACGATTGTCCGTCAAGCGGCGGGGTGGATAAGCCATTGTGCCAGGCACGATCAAACAGATGGTTCATCTCCTCCTGAATCGAGCCGAGTGCTTGTTGCGTGTTGTAGATTGGTTTGAACGTCATGTCTTTGGCTCCTGTGAACGCGGTGGCTGGCCGTTGGCGGATTGCGTGAGCACCGTGCTTACGAACGCACAAGGGCAAGCCTGTCGCCGACGCATTCTATCGCCTCGGAGGGGGTTCCGTCGAGCAATGCAAGCGTCCGATGCCTCTCATTCTGCGAAGATCGGCGCTATTATCGGCCTTGCGGAAGCGCCGGAGCGTAAATGGATCGCCGTCCCGCGCCTTCCGATAACGAAGTAGCACTTATAGGAGCCAAGACGATGAAACGACGAGGACTATCGGGGATCGGTTGCTGTCTGCTGGTTGCATTCATGGCGCTGTCTGCGGGTTGCGAGGGATTCCTGCGGGAAAGCGCTCGAACGAGCATCGCGGATTTCTTCACGACCGTGCTTAGCGAAGCCGTCAACTCGACGATCGCCCCACAGAATTAGCGTACTGTCGCACATTGTATGATGCGCACCACTCGCAGTTTGCTGCCAGTGCCTTCGCTCATCTTACTGGCGGGCAATCCCCCTCGATCCCCCCTCGGTACAGGGGAGACGGAAAAGAAGACCGCGACAACAACCCGCACCTCTTCGAGGAACGAAGCGCCAGCCCCGAAGGGGCGAAACGCATTCAACAGCCCCCGGCGCAAGCCGGGGGAAACAAACGAAGGTCACAGGACAAGCCCCAACGGGGCGACACCTTTCCTCAACCACAGTCGGTAACCAAATTGTTCCGCCCCTCCGGGGCTGCTGATGCGAGAAGCGGTGCTGTTCGTGCGACACGGGTTCGTCTTCGGGTCTCGCAATCAATCGACCTGCCCACGTTGTTCGACAGCCGAACAATGGTGGACAAGCTGCCGGTGGCACTCAACACTAGAGGTGCAACAGTCCACTAGACCGCGACCACGATGACGACTCCGTCAATGGAGGCGCGACGTGTGGCCAAGTTGGTCGCTGGTAGCGATGTGGCCCATTTCGGCGTGTACAGCGAGACGGGCGCGTGGTCGTCCTTGCTCGTTCCGGAGAGCGTCAGGTCGTTGCCATGGCTGCTCACGTCGATCTCCGGATTGTGCAAACCCCACAGAGGCCAGTATCCCTTGAGTGCAGTTCCAAAGACGCGTCGTGCGCTCGCTCCGCGTGACCACGCCACCACCTGGTCCACCGTGGGACCGATGTTGGCGATGAAACCTTCAGCGAGCGTACCATTGAGCGCGTCGCCCAGCGCTAACGTCATCTTTCGTCCGAAAGCAACGCGGTCGAACAGCGAAAGGCCACCCGTGTTCGCGCTGGAGTCGGTTCCGATGAGGGTGCCATCGATGTAGAGTTCGAGGCGGCGCATACCGCCGACGTCTTTTTCAACGAGAAGGCACGCGTGCCAGTTGCCGTCGTCGTACACGCCGGGTGTTGTGACGACGTTCCCGGTATGCGCGCTGTGGGCTTGAATGTTGCCGAACTTTCCAATCTGTAGCCGCGTGTACGCGTCGGGGAGGATCGCCCCGTCGCCGAAGAACATCAGCGTTTCGGCGTTGGCCCCGCCGAGTTTCTTCAACCAGACGCCCATGCAGAAGGGATAGGTCGAAACCGGAGCGACGTCGACCAGTGCGCTCTCGTTTAAAGATCGAAGAAAAGATCGTGACATGGCGAGAGAACTCCTATTCCCAGATGACGCTTGCGATCCACGTCGATACTTTGTCGAGCGACCACCCGGTCGATTCGAAGACCAGGTCCATCACAATTTCCTCGCCCGAGACGATCGTGTCGGCGTCGAGCGGGATCTTCGTCTCAATGTACTTGTCGCCGTCCGACGTGGCGAAAGTGACAGTGGTTGACCCTTCTGCGTTTAGCGTCGCGGACGACGGGTCTTCGCTGGCGGCGACGGACGCCCACTTTGGGTTGACTTTCGCTGTCCGACTTGCCGTCACGGTCGCGGCGAGTGCTCGCAAGAGGAGCTTGGCAGTCCCGGTCGGGAGTTGCGGAGGAGCCTGGAAGCGTAGTCGCCAAGTGGCGTCGCTGGCGATGCTTGCTGCGACGCCGAGACCTTCGTCGTGCTTGGAGTTGGCACCTGCGCCGACGTGAAAGTTCGCAAAGGTATCAGAAGTGAGCGGGAAGGTACTTCGTGGAAAGATGGGTCCGCCAGCCATTTTGATCTCCGTTTATTCTTGGTTTGAGGTTGTAGCGTTTCATGTGCAAGCAGCGGTACACGCTTCCTGCGGAGTTTCCGCCGGCAAGATGCCGGTGGCACACGAGTGGGTGCTACACGAGCGGGTCGCACGCATGGCGGCGCTGCGCTTGGCCATGGCACCTGGCGCGAACAAGCGACGTCCATCAGAGCCGCGACCGTGAGGGAGCGATTGGGCCGCAATCGTGCATGGCACCTCTTTGTGCTCGTCGAGTTAATCAATTGTAAATTCGACGGATAACCACAGTTTCGTGGGTGCCGATGCGATGGCACTCGCCGAAAAGTAAAGCCACTCATCCGCCGCGATCGATCCGGCGTCGAACACTGTCTGTTCGAGTCCCTCCGCGGTTGCTTGCTTGTCAAGGGTCCAAGCGTTGGTCCCGGCGACGTCGGGCGTGAGCTTGGCGCGTTTTTCGATATTGAAGGTGACCGTCCCTGTATCGGTGATCGCACGGACCGCAACGAGCGTCGCAGCTTGCGGGACGTAGCCAATCGGAAAAGCATCAGTCGCTGTCGGATTCTCTATGTAGAATATTTTGGCGACGTTTTGCTTGCCAGCGGTCAGGTCTGACTCCGCTCCAGTATCATTCTTGACGTAGAGCTTGCCATCTGATTTTGCATAGACAACGAGCGCTCCGTTTGGGGGTGTGACGGGCGCGGTCATTTCCTTGAACTCGAGGGTCGTACTGTCCGCGAGCGTTAGCGCGTCCTCGACCGTGAGGTTTCGAGTAACGAGGCTGTCGGAATTATTCGTTATCGGCATAGGTTCTTGCTTTCGATTAAGAGGCGATGGCCAGTCCGACCTGAAGCCCCCAGGTGATGTTGCCAGGGTCCGGGTTGGTCCATTGGATGCGAAGGGCGTCGCCCGGTTGAAACGTCCACGGCGACGGGTCGGTGCTTTCCTCTGCCGGGATACGAAGATTCACATCGCGCGAAACGCCAGCGCGGATTACAGTGAAAAGCGTCGTGTCGTAAGATACCCCGACCACCGCATCGAGCGAGATCGTCATGGGCGCTAACCCGGAAGTGCCAACAAAATGGCACCTTACGAACGAAAGTCGAAATCGCACGTCGAGCTTGAACGTCGCGTCGATGTTTCCCGTTCCTGATGTACTTTGCGCAGTGACGGATGATCGCTGGCGGGTTTGAATTTGCGAGATTTCCTCGCTTTGCCGCGCGAGGGCGGCGTCGGCGGTTCGCAATATGTTCGTGATGCTCTGAGTCATGGGTTATACGTCCACTACGTCGGTGATGTGATTGGCGATCGTGTTACCGGTTGGGATTTGCACTCGAAAGGGAACGCCGATCAGTTCAGACGTGCCTTTGTTTTGGTTCGGGATGGTGATGGCGGCGTCGCCGGCGAAGAGGATGTCGGTGAAGGTGCGTTTTCGCAGTTGACCGTTGGCGGTGTAGCGCACGATCAGATCAATGCCCGCGGTGATGGCGAACAATTCCTCCGCGACGGACCCATGGTATGAAAAGAGCAAACCCGATGCGCGGTGAAGTCCGCGGTCGAAGGTTCCCCGCGCGCCAGCGGAAGCGTCGTCGCCGGAGAAGGGGACGGGTTCGATCCCGACCTTGTAGACCAAACTATGCACGCCTTCGATCGATGTTTCCGTAAACGGAGACGCTTGCAGCTTGGTCGATGCGCCGCGTGTTGCGAGTATCCAGATCATAACGTTACGCCGGTGTTTGGTTTTGGTTTCGCTGAATCTTGACGATGAGGGTTTGATTGGCCATGGCAGAGAGTGTGCGCGGTCCGGAGCGTATTGTTGCATCGTCGAACGTCCAAGCGCGATCGTCGAAACCTTCTGCGCCGTCGAGGATGCCGGTACCGATGAGGCTATCGAGGTAGTCGTCGGTTGCGCCGACGTGGTCAAGAATCATGCCGAAGGGGTCTGCGCTTGTGACGTCAGTCACGATGCGCGCAGCAATTTCGACTTCCATAATGCGGTCGCCGCCAACCGTCGCGATTCGTTTCGCGCCGGTGAGGTCGATCGAAAGAAACGGTCGCGGATGGTCCGTTGCGCCTGGCGCGCCGACGTGAACCGCCAGGAACGGGTTCGTTGTCGTCGGAGGACTCGCGACGAGGTTCGCCCGAAGGTTGACGACGAGCTGGTCGAGGGCGGCGCGGATGGTTGTTCGATCGGGTGTTGGCATGGTTTGTTCCTAATCTGCGCGAACAGGTTCAGTCGATGTGAGAGACGGTTAGGTTGTCGGAGTTAGTAGTCGCTGAATTCGTCACGCGATAGGACGCGCTTGTCGCCTGTGGTTGTTGCGATGGTTCCTTGCGCGCTGTTAGCGGAAACCGGAGTAGCCGCGGGTAAGGCGATCACGCCTTTGGCGATCAGCGCGAGCCACGCGATGGTCTGGTCGTAACGTTTTCCGGCGTCGTCGCTGACGGGGGGTCTTCGCAGTCGCAGGCGATACTCAGCCACGTCGAGCGCGACGGACTTTAGCATATCCGACAGATCGGTATGCGCGGCGACATCGATCGGCACCTGGTACCTTGCGGCGAGGTACGAATTCACCTCCGCCTCTGCCGCGAGACGAATTTCGTCTACGACAGCCACGTCGGCGATGCTGTCACCGTCATCGTCAGCAAACTGAATGTAGGCGGTCGCGCCGACGCGCGTCTGGATGTCGATGTTCGTGAGGTAGGCCATGACTTCTTTGCTCCCAGAGAAAAGAGGGGACGCGGCGCGGTGGCAGCGTCCCCTCGGCGCGTTGCCGCGTTAGACGATAGAGGCCATGTCCATGCTGACGGCGTACTGCCAGTAGCCATAGGCCATGCGGTATCGGGCGCGAGCGCCGTAGAGGAACTTCTCGCGTCGGAAGCCTTCGTCGCTGTCTTCAGTGAGCGCGGAGAACTCGACCGACTCTCTGTCCTGGAAGATGAACGGGCGGATGATGCCGTCGGTCTTGAGCAGGAACCAATTGCTGAGGTCGGTTAGCCACGGGAAGGCAACGACGCGGGCAACGCCTTGTAGTGCGTTGGAGGTGCTGTTGACGACGGTTGCGTTGACCGCTTCGAGGGCGGTCATGTACATGGTCGTGGGCACGACGCAAACGAGGCCGCTGGCGGAGAGCGACATGGGGTCGCCCTGGTCGTCTTTGAAGCCGATCATGGCTCCGATGGCGGTCTTGAGGGACGCCTTGAACTCGGTCACGGTCGGGTCTTCGGGTGTCACTGCGTCGCTGGTGATCCTGTTATCCTGAGCGCCCGACGATCCGGAGACATGGGCGTAGTGGAAGAAGGAGACGCCGTCGTAGCTATTGAATCCGGCGGTGGCTCCGTTGATCAGCAGTTGCGCGAGGAGGTAGTCTTTGTGGGTGGCAGCGCGGGCTGCGAGTTCGCCAACGCGGATGCGGATTTGACCGGTCTTGTCGTCGGAGATTTCATCGCGATCAACTTCGAGGGTCGATTCGTATTTGAGGTTCTCGACGGAATAGGATTCGGTGCCGATGCCTTTGGCGATGCGGCCTGTACCCCATTCGCGCATTCGCGGGATCGAGCCGAGCCATTTGTACGTTTCGCTGTCAGAGTTGGATTGAATGCGGGTTGAGAGGTCGGCGAAGTTCGTTTTCGTGTCGTTGAAGCGCTGGAAGAATTCGCTTCGCAAGCCTTTGGTGAGTAATCCTGTGTTGATAACCGCCACTGGGGTTCTCCTTAATTTCTGTTTTTCGTTGTGTTGTTGAGTTCGGGATGTCGGGTCGATGACCCGACCTACGTGTTATTAGACGTAGTCGACTTCTACGAGGAAGGGGCCTGGGTTGGCGTTGGCTCCGTTCGTGACAGCCAGTGTCATTACATCTCCGGCGGTGATGTGGGTGTTAGAGGTTGCACCGAGGTCTTTGTCTGTGTTGGCTGCGGGGAAGGTGTTGGTTGCGTTGAATGTGGCGCTGACGACGGTGCCACCGCCGGTGGCGAGGGTGACGACGCAGATGTTGGTGTTGTCGATGCCTACGGCGGCAGTAGCCTGGTTGACGACGCGGGCAGAGACGATCCAGCCTTCGCTGTTGAAGCTGTGCACGGCGCGGGCGGCGATGTCGGCCCCGGTTGCGAGGTTTTCGACGGCGTGCGTTGTGGTTTTGATTTTTGCGCGCTGGGTGTCGATGCGCAGGATGATTTCGCCGGACGTGACGAAGTCTTGCACGAGTCCGACGTACGTGTTTCCGGAGCCTGTGAAGGTGAGCGTGTTGTCGTCGGAGGCGAAGACGGGCCTGCCGATGTCTGTGATGGCAGCGCCGGAGAGCGCGTGGCCAAAGTCGCCGAGAGTGTAGACGCGGACGGCGAGTGCGCCGTTTGCGCCGGTCGAGTTGTCGATGTCTTCGTAAGCGATGCCAATGAAGGGGTCGCCCGCGGCGATCGGTTGGGCGTAGCCAGTTGCCGCGCGTCCGACGAGTGCGCCCTTGTAGATGCGCTGGGAAGCGGCGACCTGATAGCTTCGGAGTTCTTGATCGATGTAGTGATCGACTTCACGGTTTGCGGTGAGTGCCATTTTTGTTTTGTTCCTTTCGTTTTTGATCTTGTGGTGATTGCAAGCGCGTGCGATTGTTGTTGAATGCCGGGTCGATGATCCGACCTACGCTGCTTCGCTTCGCTTGGAGTTGTTAAGTCCCGCTTCGTTAAGGGCGGAGGCAATGAAGGCTTGTTCGTTGGTGATTCCAGTGAGCATGGGGGTTGCGCGGAATTCGGCGCGTGCTTTGGCGATGATGGCCTGGCGTCTGCTATCGAGTCCGTTTGCGTTGTGTGGCTGGGCGAGTCTGCCGGGGGCGACGATGATCGGCGCGGTGTTGAACCATTCGTCGAAGAGTCCTTCTTCTTTGGCGACGAGAGCCTCGGCCCAGGCGCGTTGGGCTTCGACAAGTTTCCCGCTGCGCATTGCTTCGTTGATGCGATGAGCGACGTGTTTGTCTTTGACCTGTCGCTCGAGCGCGATGATGCGCTGACTGGCGGCGAGGAGTACGTCGTGCGGGTCGGCGTCTTCGGAAAGTTGCAGCTCTTGTCGAAGGGCGACGAGCGGAATGATTGCTTCGTTGTGATGCTCGATACTGTTGACGATGGGGGCCATGCCGATGATGGCGGGCTTGTTGGTGAGGGCGACGGAGTGGATGGCGGAGAGTTTGCGATCGGTTTTTCGGATGAGCGCAACGGGCGAGAGGTAGCGGTATTCTTTGGTGGCGAGCATTTCCATTGCGCGGTCGGTCCATTCGATTTCGGCGAGAATGCCGACGCCGGGTTCGGACAGGATTTTCTTGATCCAACCGGCGGCGGGGGCTTGACCGGAGGGCGAGCTGTAGGTTCCGCCGAGGGTCTGGTGTTCGTAGTCGATGGGGATGTCGGTGCCGTGTTCGTCGAAGGCTGCCACAACAAGTGCGGCAGATTCGTCATCAACGACGAAGCTGCCGTTGGTGCTTTCGACTTGTCCCCAGGGTGCGACGAGGACGCGCGCTGGGACGTCGTTGGCATCGAGGGTAGCTGAGCTGAGTGCGGCGAGTTGGTCGTCGCTGGTTGGCGAGATGTTTTGAGTTGGTTTCATGACTTGTGTTGACTCCGTGGTTTGAAGCGTTTGACTTTTCAACTTAATAACGTGATCGGTGATCGGGTTGCTGAATTACTTAAGCGATCAGCGCTTGCGACCGCCAAGCGAAGGTTCGTTTTCACTTCCGGCGGGGATGCCAAGGACGTCGCGTGCCCAGTCTTGCGGTACGGATACGCCGAGTTGATTGACAGCCACGTCGAGAATGTCGGCGAGTTCTCTTGCGTCGGTGGGTCGGCGCGGGCGGCGGCAGAAGAACGGAACGGGGGCGCGGTCGCCGAAGCGAAGTCGGGTGATGGGCGACAACAGGTCGCGACGGATGGTGCGGCCTTCTTTTCTCAGGTCGTCGGCGAGGATGTCTTTGCGCACTTCGTCTTGCACCTGTGTGGCGGCGAGTGAACCTCGTTGGCCGGAAATGTCTGTCGTGAGGGTTTGACCGAGCCAGGCTTTGCTCATTTCGCGGTTGAGGAATTCGAGCAGTCGTTCGTAGGGCGGACCGGCGGTGCCACGGTTTGCTTCGACGATTTGCAGCTCGACGGCGCGACTGAAGATGCCAGCGGCGTTCGAGCCAAGCGATTCGAGCATGGTGAGCAGTTCGCGCTTTTCTTCGGGGCTGGCGCTGGGTTCGTATCGGGCGATGCGAATGGGCATGCCGAACACTTCCGCGAAGATCAGCCAATCTTTCAGCGAGAGATTTTTCGCCAGGTACGCGAGTGCAGTCACGCGGAGCAGGCCGCCGCGCTGTGGGTGACCCGAAACGCTGTGCAGCGCGTGGACGATCAATTTGTTGGGCGTCGGTGCGATGCCTTCGTCCGGGTGACTTTCAATAAGTATCCGGAGGCAGTCGAACG
>JAJRUK010000244.1 GCA_024277835.1 Planctomycetota bacterium
GAGATCATCTTGACCGGGGGTGGTCAGCAAGTCAGATTTGAAGTTCGACTCTCCGACTGGGGCCCGACGGACCTTAAGTTTTGGCAAGTCACGCTTGACTCGTCGGGTTACGATAATGGCATCGGCGACCCGCTCACGGCGGCGCTGCACCCCTGCACGGGCAGTCTTCAATGCTTGCAGGAGGTTGGTTCAGGGTCTCTCTGCCAGTTTCCTCAGGGAACCGGCGGCAACTGCAACCCCGGTTACATCGACCGCACCCATCCCGATTGGGTCCACAGGAACGAAGAGCCTTTCATCGTGACCGCTCAAGTCACCATCGCGATTCCTGACTTCATCTATTTCGCCGTCGTAGATCCACCCAACGTCACTGTGGACGATGGGACGCAGGGCTACGCTGGTACGCTTCTACTCGACGTGCCCACCGGCGCGATCGGGAGCTACACGGTTTCGTTCTTTGCTGATCCCGCTTTGAGCTTCATGTCTGGCCCTGACAATGCGCCGATACTTCCGACGGTTGTCGAAGCAGCCATCATATCCATCCGTTGCGATTCGCCCGCGGACTGCGATGACGGCAACGCATGTACAACCGATACCTGCGGTGGCGGTGGATCCTGCGCCAATACGCCTAACTTCGACGACGCGAACTTCTGCTGCGATCCGGCGACTGGCGCGCTGACGCCGTTGAGCGACAACAATGAATGCACGGATGATGTCTGTAACGCTGACGGGTCTGTCGTGCATCCGGCGTTTGCGGCATTTACCGCGTGCGGCGATCCCACGAACACGGAATGCGACAACCCTGATAGCTGTGACGGAAACGGCGTCTGCCTCGATCGCTTTGAACCAACCACCGCAGCGTGCGGAAGTCCGACCAATACCGAGTGCGACCCGGCCGACCTTTGCGACGGGGCGGGGGTATGCGTCATCAACGTAGCGATTGACGGTGCTCCTTGTGGAAGCGCTTCCAACACGGTTTGCGATGACCCAGATACGTGCAACGGCTTCGGTGCGTGCCTCGCCAATCAAACAGCGGACGGAACGCCGTGCGACGACTCGCTCTTTTGTACCGAAAACGAGCGATGCACTGCCGGCGTTTGTGCGGACGGGACACCACGAGATTGCGCCGACCTGCTCACCTGCACGACCGACACTTGCGACGACAACCTCAACAAGTGTGTCCCGACACTCGACGCGAGTCGGTGCTTAATTGACGGCATCTGCTACCTTGAAGGGGCACTCAGTCCAGCAAATACTTGCGATGAATGTCGAACCGCCGATGCCACGACCGCGTGGAGCGTGCGACCTGACGGCAGCCTTTGCAATGACGGCAACGCTTGTACGGGAACCGGCCGAGTGGGTATCGGTGACGATACCTGCACCACCGGAGTTTGCTCCGGCACGCCGGACCCGGAATGCAACGACCAATGCGCCGTCGCTGTTGACGCGGTACTGGGACAGAACTTCAGCGACAACAGCAGCACCGGACCTGACGACGTCGAAGCGTCCTGCCAGCCAGATTCCAACGGCGATGTCTGGTTTGCGTATACCGCACCATGCGACGGAGCTGTTTTCGTCAGTAGTACTGGTAGCGCGCTTGCGCCGTCGAACGACTCCGTCCTAAGTGTCTATGACGCTTGCCCCGGCGATGCAGGTGTTGAGATCGCCTGCGACGACGATAGCGGCGCCGGACTCAACGCCGCCCTGACATTCAACACGACCGCGGGTGTGCGATATCTCATTCGCGTGGCTGGGTTCGAGACCAACGTCGGCCCAATCGTCCTCAACCTTCTGCCGGTTGATGACTGCCAAATCGACGGCGTCTGCTACGCCAAGGGCGACCTTAACCCTGACAACGCTTGTCTTTCTTGTATTCCGGAGCTTTCGAGTACGCAGTGGTCATTGCGAGCGGAGGGTAGCCCTTGCGGAAACAATCTCGACGACGAATGCGACAGCCCAGATGCGTGCGATGGTGCGGGCCTGTGCGAACTCAACTTCAAGCCTGACGGGACCGCCTGCCCCGACGAAGTCGGCGGCAACATTTGCACGATGAACCTCTGTGCGTCCGGGTTGTGCACGCACCCACCGGAACCACCCGGACTGCTCTGCGGCGATGCGACCGATACCGACTGCGATGATCCCGACACGTGCGACGGGGGCGGCGCTTGCGTTTCCAACTTCGCGGACGCGGGGTTCCCGTGCGGTGATCCGACCGAAAAAATCTGCGACAACCCTGATATCTGTGATGGGACCGGGGGCTGCCTTGAGAATCTTAAGCCCGATGGAACCGCATGCGACGATACGGACCTCTGTACCGGAACCGACGTTTGCACCACGGGGGTGTGCGCCGGTACGTCGATTCTTCAAGCGCCCCTCTTGAACCCGCTGAGCGCGCATCACCTCTCCGTGACGCCGCAACCGGCTGGGTCACCCGCACCGGTCGCCTTTTTCGTTACATCGCCTGACGATTGGCCCTGCCTGATGGACTACGTTACGGCTGATCTCCGACTGGGTGACGTCAGCCAGCGTGTGATTATGCTCAATGACGACTGGGGCGAGTTCATTGTGAACGACCCCGATCTGTTCCCGAACTCGACGTACCACGTGTTCGCTGAGTGCGGCGCGTTTCGGTCCGCCCCTGCGATCGCAACGATGCGTGTTTGGGGAGACGTCAACAACGACGGCGTCGCTAATATTCTCGACGTGACGATCGTCGTGGATATGGTCAAGGGCCTCGATGCCGGTTTCTCGATCGAGTCCGCCGACCTGGACCCCTGCATCGGTAATGGGATCATGAACGTCTTCGACGTCACGATGGCGGCCGACGCGGTCAAGGCGGTTCCCTATCCGTGCAACCAGCCGTGCAACCCGTAGCGCCGCTTCGCGCGACATGAGACTGATCAAACGAGCGTCCGCCTCCCGACCAGAACGGGTGGCGGACGCTTTCTTTCTCGAATAACAAGCTGACCTGCGCGATCGAGCGTGCAACTCGGTCGATGCCGTACCAAGACGCATCGGTCGTGCGTCGCTGGTTTATTGATGTCCTGAGTCCCCCGGCCACGATGAATAACGACCAAGAACCCGCATTGACACCAAATGTAGCACCTGCTATACTTTACAGCAGGAAAGACGTTTTGCCGATAAAAATACACGGCGGTCGCGTTATTTGGCGTTGGTGACGAACCGCTCCATCGCAGCCACGGTCGATTCGCCGATGTGGTGCTCGATACCCTCGGCATCGATTTCGGCATCAGCGGCGGGAACGCCGAGGGCGATGAGGAATCGAAGGACGAGGTCGTGACGCACGCGGGCGGCGGCGGCGAGCTGCCTGCCATTGTCCGTGAGGAAAATCGAGCGGTATGGCTCTGACGTAACCAGTCCGTCGCGTTTAAGACGGTTGATTGTATTTGTGACGGTGACATGCGTGACGCCTAGGCGTGCGGCGATGTCTACGGTCCGAGCTTCGCCGGTCTGGTCGATCAGATCAGCGATCAGCTCGACATAGTCCTCGGCGAGTTCCGTGGCGTGGTCGTCGCGCGTTCGCTGAAACCGGCGGCTCGCGTCCGCGTGGGAACGCCCTTGGTTGGAAGCTGATGACGACATCGGATGCGTATCTTAAACGAACATGGCTTCATGTTCCAATGGACGCATCAGCGGAGCGCCGAAAACACGGATTGACAATGGGATGCTGACACAAACATCGATCGTCATACTCGTTGCGCTCGTCGGCTCGGGCCTGCTCTTGGGCCTCCTTTGGCAAAAACGCCTCCGGGCGGCGCGGCGACACCGACTCGACGACGCTCTCAAGGCAATCTTGACCGCGGAGCTGGAAAATCGAGTGCTCGGTCCGGAGGGGCTAGCTGGTTTTCTCGGCATCCGATTCGACAAAGCGCTGCGTTTGATTGAACAACTGTACGCGTCGGAATTGGTTCGCTGGGGCAGCGACGGGCTTGAACTAACTCCCACGGGGCGTAAGACCGCCATCCGCGTGCTGCGTGCCCACCGGCTGACGGAACGCTTCCTCGTGGACGAAGCCCGAATGGCCATCGACCGTGTCCACAGCGTCGCGGATCGTGCTGAGCACGCGATGACCGACGCTCAGCTTGCGGAGTTAAACGAACAACTCGGTCACCCTGACTGGGATCCCCACGGCGATCCGATTCCCAACGCACAGGGTACGGTTGCTCATGTAGATCGATACCCGTTGGACGGTTGGCCACTGGAGCGTCAAGCGATCGTCACGCATGTCGAGGATGAACCGCCGGACGCGCTACGCCGCGTGCTCGCCAAGGGCCTGCGTCCCGGCGCTACGCTGAAAATTGTATCGCGAAGTGGAGACAACCTGACGGTCGAGATCGCGTCAGAGACGGTCGAGCTTCCCGTTGCCCTCGCTCGGCAGGTGCATGTGCGCGCGTGCGATGCGGACGTAACTGCTTCGCCGATCGCGCGTCTGAGTCTGACCGAACTTGAGCGTGGCCATTGTGCTCGAATCGTACAACTCGATGAAGCTTGCCGAGGTTTCACGCGCCGTAGACTGCTCGATCTCGGAATCACTCCGGGTGCGCTGGTCAAGGTTGAAATGGTTAACGCAGGCGGGTCCGCCCGTGTCTATAAGATTCGCGATACGCTGATCGCCCTTCGTAGCGAACAGGCCGGGCATATCATTATACAAAAGGAGCCGATCGCCGACTCCGTGGAGGTTACCGCACAATGAGTCACGCATGTGGACAGTCTTGTAATGGATGCGGCGATCAGCGGATCAGCCTGGGTCTTGATACGCGAGATTTCAAGCACGTGATTGCACTGGCCGGGAATCCGAACACCGGGAAGTCCACGGTGTTCAATGCGCTGACGGGACTACGTCAACACACCGGCAACTGGCCGGGTAAGACGGTGACCCGCGCAGAGGGTGCGTTTTCGGTTCAGGACGTACGCTATAAACTGGTCGATCTTCCGGGGACATACTCGCTACTTTCTGCTTCAAGTGACGAGCAAGTGGCACGAGACTTTCTGCTTTTTGCACAGCCGGATTGTGTTGTGGTCGTCGTTGATGCAACTTCTCTGGAACGCAATCTGAACCTCGTCTTTCAGGTCATGGAAATCACGCCGAAGATGGTCGTGTGCGTTAACCTGATGGATGAAGCTCGGCGGAAGGGGATCGACGTTGATCTTGATTGTCTGGCTGAGCGTCTCGGCGTTCCGGTTGTGGGGACGGCTGCCCGGCGCGGTACGGGCATTTCGCGCCTGATCGAGGTCGTTGCAGATGTGGTCAACGGTCGCATTGTCGCCCGTCCCAATGTTGTCCCGACTCCCGACGCACTCCAAAAAGAAGTCAACGCCGTTGTACCGCTTGTTCTGGCGCTCGCACCTGAGCTGCCCAACGCGCGATGGGTTGCTTATCGCCTGATCGAAGGCGATCACCGCGTACGTGAGGCGCTTCGTTCCGGTGAATTGGCGAGATTAGCGAAACAATCTGAGGCGACCGGCGATCAGGCGATGGAGCGTTCCGAAACCAACCGCGTACTCGAGAAGACGCTATGACGAACCCCGACCGGCATATCGACCCTAGCCTCGCCTTGCAGCAAATCGACCAGATTCGTGACGCGGTTGGCGAGCGCTTCCGGGACGAAATCGTCTCCGCAACGTTCCGCGCCGCCGAGCAGATTACGCAAGAGGTTGTGCGTCGCTCGAAGCGGCGGGCGACGTGGGACGAGGGCATCGACCGATTCATGACGCACCCGATCTGGGGTTGGCCTGTGATGGTGGCGATCTTGGCGGCGGTTCTATGGATGACCGTCGTTGGCGCGAATGTCCCGTCTTCGTTTCTGGCGGGAATTCTGATGGAAGAAGGCGGGCTTGGTCCTTTTTTCCAAACGCATTTCGGAACGGCAGCCCCCGGGTTCCTCGCGTTAAGCCTCTACGAGCTTCTGCACATGGGCTTTGCGGCAATTCACTCACCGGAATGGGTTAGTGGAATGTTGGTCGACGGTGTTTATCTCTGTCTCGCGTGGGTAATCGCGGTCATGCTGCCACCGATGGCGGTGTTCTTCCCGCTCTTTACGCTGCTTGAAGACGTGGGCTATCTGCCGCGCGTCGCGTTCAACCTTGACCCGATTTTTCGTGCGACCGGAGCACATGGCAAGCAAGCCCTGACGATGTCGATGGGGTTTGGCTGTAATGCTGCGGGCGTAATCGCATGCCGCATCATCGACTCGCCGCGCGAAAAGCTGCTTGCGATTTTGACGAACAATTTCATGATCTGCAACGGACGGTTCCCGACGGTGATCGCGATCGCAACGCTTATGGTCGCGTCCGGTGCCACGTCGGGGCACCTTGTGTCTGGGATTGCAGCGTTCACCGTGATTGGCGTGGTCTTGCTCGGTGTGGTCTTTACGTTCCTCGCGTCTTGGGTCATGTCGAGGACGGTCTTGCGAGGTGAGGCGTCTGCGTTCACGCTTGAGTTGCCGCCTTATCGCAGGCCCGGGTTTCTTTAGATCATGTATCGCTCGCTGATCGACCGGACGATCTTCGTACTCGGTCGTGCGTGCTGCGTGGCTGCTCCTGCGGGACTCGTGATTTGGCTGGTGGCGAACGTTCACGTCGGCGGGGTTCCCGTCGCTGTCCACATCAGCCAAGCCCTCGATCCTTTCGCTTGGTACCTCGGACTTTCCGGGGTCATCCTCCTCGCGTACATCATCGCGATACCCGCCAACGAGATCGTGGTCCCGACGCTGATTATGCTGATGATTCTCGTCGGCGGCGATCACGGGCTTGGCCTCGCTGCCGGAAAGATGGTCGAACCCGAAGGCGAGGCGATGCGCTCGATGCTTCAGGCGAATGGGTGGACACTGATGACAAGCGTGTGCATGCTTCTGTTCGTTCTGCTGCACAATCCGTGTGGCACAACGATCTGGACGATCTGGAAGGAAACGCGTAGCGTCAAGTGGACAGCTTTCGCGACGTTCCTGCCGCTTGCGATGGGATTCGTCGTTTGTGCGCTCGTTGCTGCGATCTGGCGATTCGTGGCGGGGACATAGCGGGCGGAATGCTCCGCTTCTCCCCTACTTCGCCGGGGCGAGCGGTTCCAACTCTACCGGCGGGCTGATGATGCTGCCGCTCGATGGACATCGCCGCAGGTCTTCGTTCGACCAGAACTCTTCCATGATGCGCTTGAGGTCTTCGTGGATGTTCTTGAGCGTGAACTCGGCCTCGTGGACAAGCTCGTGCGTGTCGTCGGAGTACCACTGCAACTTGTCGATCATTCCGGGTTGACGAGTGTACTCGACGACAAGCCCCACCGTCCCGCGAGGTCGCTGCGGACTGTGCGGAACAAGCGGCGGCAGCAGAAAAACTTCACCCTCGCGAATGATAATCTCTTCCGGTTTTTTGGTCTTCGGATCGATGACGCCAAGCAGAATGTCGCCCTCGATCTGATAGAAAAACTCGCCGGTCTCGTTGACGTGATAGTCCTTGCGTTTGTTGGGACCGCCGACGACCATGACGATAAAGTTCTCATCCTGCCAGATGCACTTGTTGCCAACGGGCGGCTTGAGCAGGTGACGGTTTTCCTCGACCCATGCTTTGAGATTGACGGGGGTAACAAGACTCATGACTTTGATCTCCCAGCCCATAGACTCGTCTCGACGCAGGTCGAATCCTACGTTATGCCCGGGGGCCTAGCAACCGTGAGCGTCCAGTTTCGGCCCGCTGACTCCGCGGATGCCGATGGAAGCGCGTGGCCGGTTTCTCGCAGCACTCCTGAAAGATCGCTTCCTTACGGGCGCGGCTCGGTTCGACTTCGTAGACCGAACGATGGAAGCGAACCGTTACTGTTCGTCAACAACCCGCACGAACCCGAGCGACCACGGCACCTTGGGGATCGCCCGCCCGTCGCGTTCTGCGTAGGGATAGACGAAGAAGTTTATCGGCGCGTCTGACTGCGGCGGACGAAGGGTCAGGTCGCGACCGACCGAAAAAGCCACGCGATCACTCGGGAGGGTTCCAAAATAGGCATCGCGCCTGCCCGACTTGAAGGCCTCGCTTGCATCTACCGGAATCCACCCGGTCGTCTTGTCAAAAACCTCCGCCCAGCAGTGATACCCCGCGATACGCCCCTCCATCTTCTCGGAAGGAACCGGGAAACCGATAATGAAACGGGACGCGATCCCCTGACTGCGCGACAGACCCATCAACAGCGAATGGAAATCTGTACAGTTCCCGTATTTCGCGCTGCATGCACGAACCGCATCGCCCGTTCCCCAGCCCGTTCCAACTTTGCTGTAGCGCATGTTCGAAACGACGTGGTCATAATAGGCACGGACGCGCTGTGACGGATCGGAAATACCCGCAGACACCTTTCGGGCAAGCGCACCCACCACACCGCCAAGCGGAACCTTACTGGTCGCCCCCAGGTACTTGGCTGGATCGTCGATCCCGCTCGCAGACGACGCCGACACGAGCGTCCTCGCCACTTTCCGCTCGACAAACATGCGAACAACAACGTCCTTCGCACTCGTGTCCCCCGACTTGGGTTGCAGATAGAGCATCCGGTTGCCGAAATCATCGGTTAGTTCCGCAAACCCGACCGGCGCGTCAACATCGTAAC
>JAJRUK010000245.1 GCA_024277835.1 Planctomycetota bacterium
AGGCCCTCCGACAGCGTGGCAATCCATCCAAATTCTCGGAGACCCTCAAGGGCGTAAACGAACGCATGGACGATTGGGTGACAAAACGCAAGAAGGCCAAAGCGTCCGGACAACGCGGAGATTGAAGATTGATGCACGGTCGAGGTCGGGGGAAACAAGGAGCGGATCATGAAACACAGCGAGCTATCGCGTAGAAGAAATCGGAACCAGCTTTGCGTGATCGCTTGGCTTGGCTCGTGTATGCTTGCCTCTTCGACGTTCGCCCAGTGCGATCCGTGGAGGTGTGATGCGGTGGCTTGAGACTGGGGGGTACGGTTGCTTGTAGAAGGTGGGTTATTGGGCATCGGCTTCGTCGCCATGCCCCTGCTGCCGGATGCGCTCGGCTAAAATTTGCTTCGCCATGCGTATTTGCGGGTCTGCGCCGGCGCTGTATGCGATCTTTCGTTTGACTGGGTAGTCGGGCAACACCGGTTTGCCCTCAAGTTTGAACCGATGCCCCGGCAGCATGAGAAGCCCATCGTCGCCAACTCTTCGAATACCGCCGACCGAGATAACATGACCCACCGACGGCTCGCCGACCAGCGGCGCACGGCGGTAACGTCTTACTTCGTTAACGATGATTTCCTTCGCACTGCGAGTCCCGTCGGCAGTTAGAATCACGAGGGGTTTCGTCCATTGCGGGTTGATTCGCATCTCAGAAGAATCGCGATCCTTGCCAAGCAGAAACGCAAGCGCTCGAGGCCAAGTTCCGCCGAAACCGTCGCGATAATCCAGGAGCAACCCATCTACGTCGTCTTGAATTTTCAGAAGCGCGTCGTATTCCCGGCCCCCGCCAAGCGTTGTCCATGCGTGGAGGTACGCAAACTTCAGCCCCTCATGCTCGATGATTCGGACGCTCTTGTACATCGCTTGCTGCATTGCATTGTAGAGCGATTCTTTGACGGGCGTGACTTTGAAGTTGTAAACCAGTCCCGGTTTGCGCCGAACACGAAGCGTTACGGTGCGATCTTCGGTCCCGAGGAATGCCGTCACCGGTTGATACGGAATGCCGTCAACCGAGAGAAGTTCATCGCCAACGCGCACATCAACGCTGTCGCATAGTGACCCTTCGAGGATACCGCGAACATGCCAACGACCTTCGATCCGCCTGGGAATAATCCCGACGTGCGCGATCTTGGCATCCGACGATCCAAACACGCCCCGCATATGCCAGTACTTCCACTGCTCGTCGTAGAAGTAGCCAAAGTGCGAGATCCCCGCATCGTGAATCAGTCGGTTGGTGGCAGCGGCGAACTGCGCATGGGTGCGCGCCGACACGATATCCTCACGATGCTCAGCCACAAGCGTTCGCCATTTACGAACGCCAATCAGGTTCGGAGCATTGGACTCGCCGACCAGTTTCAGAATTCTGCCAAAACGCGCTCGGGCGGTGGCAAGGCTGAATTGACCGAGATCAGCAGAAGCAGGCCTCGCCGCGACGAGCAGTGGCGAACAGGAAAATACAGCCACGGCGAAAAACATGTATTGCCTTCGCTTGAATGGTCGATTATGAAGTTGTGTTCGAGTAATCGCGTTCACCGGCCCTTCGGAAGGAGAAATCCTGTCGCCTTGGGATTGTAGAGACCAAGACGTCCGGATGTCCTATCGGCGGTCAAAAGAAGTTGTAAGCGTTTGCACGAGCCACGCGGTGAGGCACGATGGGGTCGTGTTTCCGACCGTAAGCGGTGCTTGGGGATGACGCTCGACGTCGATCGGTCGAGTGGGGCGAATATCGCGGTGGAGCATTTCGACTCACGAGGCGCAGAACCCGCGCAGCAGGATGGCACGGTTGTCGATGGTCGCGAGTTTTTTTATTTCCGACCGGACCCGCAACATGAAGTGTTCGTGAACCGTCGATTCCACAACATAGGGTGTGTTCACGACTGGAAGTCGCTGTTTTCTTCCAACGCCCGATAATCAATTCCTTTTTTTTTCTTGCGTTTGGTGGGGCGGAAGGGTACATTCTGCACAGAAGTTCCACGAAGTAGTCGAATTATACTGACGCATGAAGTTTTTCACAGGGCAATATGATCGGACGATCGATGCCAAGAACAGGATTCAGCTTCCATCGCAGCTTCGGACTGTTTTGGAAGAATCCCACGGCGGTTCGAGGTTGGTCGTCACTCTCGGGGAACATCGTGGAACGCTTTCTATTTTCACTGAGCGAGGATTTGAAGAGCTTGCGGCCCGGGTCGAAACGGAGTTCGAGTCGGGACCGGAGTGGCGGCGGTTTGAGCTTCAGTTCTACGCCCTCGCAAAGAGGGTCGAGGCGGACAAGCAAGGACGCTTTGTTCTGCCCGACCTGCTTTTGAAGAAGGCCCGACTTGATACGGAAGTGTATCTCGTCGGGCGGAAAGATCGGATCGAACTTTGGGATCGTGCAGAGTTCGACCGGGCGCTTGGGATCGATTGGGACGGCGACGATTGGCCGGATTGGCCTCGCTATGTGCGGAGGAGGCCAAACGCTCCAAAGGAGTCATAGCGGTCCTGCTGAGAAACGAACTTCTTCAACAGGCTGATAGCGGCGCGACCAGAACACGGAAGTCGGTCGGAAGATGTGAAACCACGGGCGCGTCGGCGGTGTAAGGCGAACGGATTTGCCTCGCCGTCGCGTGCGGACGCAAATGGTTAGGACCAGGGCGGTGCGAGCAGGCGGATGATCCGCAACTCGCGTAACGTTGTCCTCGAACGCGGCGTCTTTATGGCGTTACGGGCGCGTGCGTCCGCGTTGGGGGGGAGTTCGTCAGCAAGGACGCTCGGCGGCCCCCCGATTTGTTGGTTACTTAATGGTGTCCGAATCAGAGTCGAAAGGCCACACACCCGTACTACCGAAAGAGGTGTGCGAACTACTCTCCGTCAGCGAGGGCGAGACCGTTGTAGATGCAACGGTCGGTCTTGGCGGACATAGTCTGCTTCTCGCCGAGCGACTCGGCACAACGGGCCACCTCATCGGACTCGACGTAGACCCCAAAAATCTCGACCTTGCACGAGCGCGTCTGGCGGATGTCGCGCCGCGGGTCGATCTCTTGCATGGCAACTTCGCCGAGCTAGAAGAGCTTCTATCAACACTGAAAATCACGAAGGTTGACGTGATTCTTGCCGACCTGGGCGTTAGTTCGACGCAACTGGATCAGGGTGACCGGGGGTTTTCGTTTCGCAATGATGGGCCGCTCGATATGCGTATGGACCCGCGTCTGGAGGTAACGGCTGAGGATCTTGTGAATCGGTGGAAAGAAAATGAGCTAAGCGACGTGCTTTATTACAACGCTCAGGAGTTTCGCTCGCGAAAGATCTCCAAACGCATTTGCATGGTTCGGCGCGAGGGGCGGATTAAGTCTACGAAGGTGCTGGCGGACGTGGTTTGTCGTTCGATGGGCGTGTCGGATGGGAATTCCCGCCGATCGAAGATTCACCCGGCGACAAAAACGTTTCAGGCGATTCGGATGGCAGTGAACAGCGAGATTCCGAATCTTGAGACGCTGCTTGAGATTGCTCCGGCGTTTTTGAATCCCAGTGGGCGCATTGGCGTCATCGCGTTTCATAGCGTCGAGGATAAAGTTGTAAAACTCGACTTTCGCAAGCGGAAGGGCGAAGAGGTTTACGAGGTTTTGACGAAGAAACCTGTAACGGCTTGTGAAGAGGAGCGGATGAAGAATCCTCGGTCGCGCAGCGCGAAGTTTCGCGTTGCGAAGCGGTTGGGGGAATCGGTTTCGACCTTATAAGCGGGAGCGTGACGCGCATGGCGAGTGAAACGAAAGTCGGACTGCTTGCTGGGCTTGCGTTTATCGTCGTGTTCGCCGTGATTCTTGCGAATCGGGGGCAGGTCGATCCGTTGCTTTCTCAAAAGCCGCTTTCGACCGAGCGCCACGTCATTCTCGGCGAGGAATCTGTTCCGACCGATCCGTATCAGGTGCGAAACGCGCCGACCGAGGTTCCGAAACAGCGATTTCAGCCAACACCCGCTCCGGCGAATCAGTCTTATGACGCGGGGGATCGCATCGCGGCTGAGCGCATCAATCAGCATCAGCCAATTCGGAACAATCCGCCGGGCACGCGAACGATCACGTTCGGTCCGACCGACATGTCGCCGCAGTTAGCGATCGCCAACCAGAAACCACAACCCCGACCGAGTCCGAGATCGCAACACACGCGAAAGACGAATCCCTCGCGCTCGAACGCGATGCTCAACGCTGACACTCAACCCCAACGCGCATCTCATGTGGGAGCGAGCCGTGCCGGCGGAAGTCGTTCGGTCCCCGCGCATCAGGTTGTCGCGACCAAGGAGGAGGCGATTCGCGCGCTGACGTTGCAGCAGCGGATTCCCTCGCAGGTGAAGAGACCCGCGGTCGCGGGGACAAGGTACGTCGTTCTCGCAGGTGATACGCTCTACGCCATCGCCGGGAAGCACTACGGCAAACGCGGCGGAAACATCGTCCGCGCGATCGTAATGGCCAATGGCGATACCTTGCCAAACCCTGACAAGCTCCGGGTCGGAACTGTGCTTGTGCTTCCGAAGCTAAAGGGTAGCACGAAGGTCGCATCGCGCTCTTCCACTCCGCGTCCCGAGAAGCGTCGTACAACACAAGCAGCCAAGACCCAAGCGAAGAAGTCAACAGATTTCGATTGGTATCAGGTTAAGAAGGGCGACCGATACGCCAGCATCGCCAGGCAACAACTCGGCGACGTGAAAAGGTGGCGCGAGGTCTTCGAGCTAAACAAGGAAAAGTTTCCCAATCCAGACCGTATCCGCGACGGCGTCCTGATTAAGATTCCAAAGTCGCGCGGAGGCAAGAAGGGTTGAATACGCTACGTCGCTGCGTCCTGGTCGCGTCGCTTGCTGCGATTGCGATTGGTGTCGTGCATATTCGCACGGAGCAGTCGCGTTGCGCCGCGCAGGTGATGGCCACCGAAGGAAAATGGCTTGCCCTTCGCGCGGACCTTGGCGATCTTCAGGCGAGAAAGGCTCGCCTGCGAACGCCGGATCGTTTGCGGACCAGAAACTACTTTTTCGATACCGGGCTTGTTCCGCCGGGGGAGTCCAGCGAGTCGCCCGCTGACAAACTTGCTTCGACGAAAACGCCTACTTCTCACTGATTGACATATGCCCAACGATCCAACCGCGACCAGTTGCCTTCGAGTTCGGGCGGCGGTTCTTGTTTTTGTTTTCGTCTCAATTTTGTTTGTCGGACTCGGAGTCAGACTTTATCACATCAACACGGACCTTGCCGAAGACTTGACCGCGATCGCGATCCGTCAGCAACAGAGCGGAACCGCCATCCCCGCAAGGCGAGGTATGATCCTCGACGTGCGCGGGCGGGTCATCGCCAGCAGCGAGTCAAGTCCCGATGTGTTCGTAGACGCCAAGCTAGTGAAGGACATCGACGCGCTAGCTGCGAAGCTAAGCTCGCGTGTGAATGAGCCGGCGGGCGCAATCGCGGCGAAAATTCGCGCACACCCCAACTCGCGGTTTATGATCGTCGCGAAAGAAATCGACGACGTGACGGAGGACGCCGTTTCGACGATGGGCGAAGTCGCGGTCGGTCTTTCGCACCGATCGGTCCGCAATTATCCCTTGCACGAGTCGATGGCCCATGTTCTGGGCTGGGTCGGTCGCGACGGCAAGGGGATGGAAGGGTTAGAGCTAAGGTACGACAAGCACCTCAGCGGTACACCGGGCTGGCGAGGCACAGTTCGCGACGCAAGGCGACGGGCGATCGGGCGATCGACGCGCGGGCCGGTTGCGCCAGAGGATGGCGGCCACATTGTACTGACGATCGACGCCGAGATTCAGCGAGTGACAGAGGACGCCCTCGCCCGCGCTGTCCTGGACAAGCGTGCCGAGAGCGGCGTTGCGATTGTTATGTCGGCGCGCACCGGTGAGATTCGTGCGATGGCGTGCTACCCCACGTTCGACGCGAACGAAGCTCCCAGTGTACCCGCAGCCCTTCGACGCAATCGAACCGTTACGGACCCCACCGAACCGGGTAGCACCTTCAAGCCGATTATCATGAGCAGCGCGCTCGACGGCGGGTTCGTTTCCAGGACTGAGAAGATTGATTGTCAGATGGGGACGCTCCGACTCGGTCGTCGTGTGGTGAAAGATACCAGACCCCACGGCCTGATGAACGTGAAGGGCATCATCGCCAAGAGCAGCAACATCGGGATGACCAAGATCGGGTTGCGGATGGGCAACGATGTTTTACACGAGACCGTTCGCCGATTCGGGTTCGGTGCGATCACTGGCGTTGGTTTCCCGGGAGAAGCTCGCGGGTTGGTTCGGCCCCTCCGAAAGTGGAGTCGCTCATCGACGCCCTCGGTTTCCTACGGGTACGAGATCGCCGTCACTCCGCTCCAGCTAGCGACCGCGTACGTCGCCCTTATGAATGACGGCGTCCTCATTCGTCCGCGACTCGTCCGTGCGATTCTGAACGCAAGTGGTGACGTCGTCGAGGAATTCGTCGATCCCGAGCCGCTTCGGCGCGTTGCGTCGAGCGAAGTCTCCCGGTTCGTTACGCGAGAGTTAATGCGGGCGGTCGTCGAGGAGGGCGGTGGCCATCGCGCTCGCTCGGAGCAGTACACCGTCATGGGTAAGACGGGCACAGCGAAGCTTCTCTACAAGGATAAACCCGTCTATGAACCTGGAGCGTATCTTGGGACGTTCGTGGGTGCTGCCCCCGTGGAATCGCCGGAACTCGTCGTTCTGGTCATGGTCCGGCGGCCCGCGTCCGGTCTTGCGTACTACGGCGGAGCTGTTTCCGCCCCGGCTGTGAAAGATATTCTGGATCGATCTCTGGCGTACATGGGGGTTCCGCCGGATCGGGCGAAGTCGGCGAGACTGGCGACGTATCGACCGTAGCAGCCCGTTGAAAAACGAAGTTTTTCTATGTGGCACCGGTTTGTAACCGGTGCTAGATCCTGAAACGGGAGATATCGCACCGATTACAAACCGGTGCAACACTTTTTTGACGGCCTGTTAATGCCGTTTCTACCAATGGGCGGTGATCGTTTAAGATTGGCCGTCCGTAAGGGTTGGCGGTCTTTCTTCCCCCCTTTCAAAGGGGGGATCGAGGGGGGGGAGTGTCTGCGAACCTCGACTGTTCGGTGCGCCTAGATTTGCTACACGGGAAAAACTTACGTTTCGCCGGACGGGGTTGGCGATTATGATCCGCCGTGAAAGGGGAAGGGTGTGCCCGCGCGATGGTGACCAGCGATGCTCGACAACTCAGCGATTTGTTCCGGTGCGCTGGCGTCTCGGCCGGCGGCGGCGAGAGTGTGCCCGATACGCCGGTGCGCGCGATCGAAAATGATTCTCGCACTGTGACCCAAGGCGCATGTTTCGTCGCGGTGCACGGCGGCGGTGTTGATGGTCACGACTTTGTAGCAGATGCGCTAGCGCGAGGGGCGACGTCTGTTGTCTACGAACAAGATCGAGAAATACCCGGCGAAGTGACTGCCGTGCGCGTCGACGATTCTCGCGATGCCCTCGCGAAGCTCGCCGCTTGTTTTCACGGTCAGCGCGGCGCAGGCTCAACGCCGTTGCCCCTTGTGGGTATTACAGGGACCAACGGCAAGACGACGATCGCGTGGATGCTTCGTGCGATTTTGGGGAACGCAGGTCTGCCGGCGGCGCTCGTTGGGACGATCGAATACGACCTCGTCTCGCGGAAAGTCAAAGCACCGCTCACGACGCCAGGTCCGGTGGAGTTGGCGAAGCTTCTGCACGAAGCGCAGGACGCCGGGGCGCGGTTCGGCGTTCTCGAAGTCTCCTCGCACGCGCTCGAGCAGCGGCGCTGCGACGGGCTGTCTTTTTCGATGGCCATCTTTACGAATCTATCCGGCGATCATCTCGACTATCACGGATCGATGGATGCGTATTTCAATGCCAAACGTCGTCTGTTTGATTTGCTTGAACGGGGCGGTGCTGCGATCGTCAACACTGACGATCCGCGCGGCGCAACGCTTGCCAAAGATTGCAGGCCAGATGCGATCCGATACGGGTTGGAATCGTCAGCCGATGTGACTGGTACAATCGAAGCGATGAATCAATCGGGGACAACATTGCGAATACAAAGTGACGGATGCGATGAGTCCGTCAGACTCTCGCTCGTCGGCAAGCACAACGCCTCGAACGTCCTCGCCGCGTTCGCTGCCGCCAGGTCATGCGGGTTAGGCGTGGCCGAGGTTGTTCAAGGCTTAGAAGGCATCCGCGGTGTTCCGGGGCGCTTGGAACGCGTGGAATGCCCAGGGCGAAAGGTCTCGGTGTTTGTCGATTACGCTCATACGGACGACGCTCTTCGCAACGCACTCCGCGCCGTAAGACCGCTCACCGAGGGGCGATTGATTTGCGTATTCGGATGCGGCGGCGATCGCGACCGCACAAAGCGACCGCGGATGGCCGCCGCTGCTGCGGAAGCTGCTGACGTGGCCGTCGTCACGAGCGACAACCCGCGAACCGAAGACCCGATGCAGATCATCGAAGACATTTTGCCTGGTTTTGAAGGTGCGAATGCTTGCGCGGTCGAAGTCAACGCCGATCGACGCGCCGCGATCGCCCTTGCGATGGCGATGGCGGAAGACGGCGACGCGATCCTCATCGCCGGCAAAGGCCACGAAGATTATCAACTCATCGGAGACCGCGTGCTCACCTTCGATGATGCGAAAGTCGCGCAAGAAGTTCTCAGTGAAAACGCCGTCGCGGAGGACGTCGCATGATCGCCATGAAGCTCTCTGACATCGCGTGCGCGATGGGAGCGGACCTCGTCGGCGGTAGCGACCCTGAGTCCATTATCGTCCGGCGCGTTACGACCGAC
>JAJRUK010000246.1 GCA_024277835.1 Planctomycetota bacterium
AAAGCCCAGCGAAGAAGCATCGCCCTGCATGAACGTCTATTTCAACGTGGACGACATCGATGCGACGCTTGAGAAGGCGAATGCGAACGGCGGAAAAACGCTCGTTCCCAACACCGAAATTCCCGGCACCGGACACTTCGCCATGTTCGCCGACCCGGAGGGAATCGTCGTGGGGATCATGAAACCTGCTGACGGGTAGATCGGTTTCTATCACCGGTTACAAACCGGTGCCACACAAGAATCAGACCGGCAGCAAATCCAGGCAGATTCGCTTCATATCCGTATCGATATGGCTTTCGTTCGACTTGATGCTTGGCGTCTGCGCGGAGCAGATGAGGGCGGTCTTGTGATGCGGCGCAGTTGCGGGAACGCCGTGCGATCCTTTGACGAGCGTCGCATCAAGCGGAATGCTACGCGTCTTTGGATCAAAGAAAAGCTCAACCGGGTCGTAGCCCGGCTTACGATGAATATCGACCGTTCGCGCGAAGGGCGGTGCGACGGCGTCATTCATCCACCAATAATACGCGAACCAATGGGCGTCGTCTGCGACCAGCACTATGTCGCCACTGCGCGAATGATTGATCCCGACCTCGTCGCGGTCGTCGCCGACGTAAACGCCCGCGATCCCAGGTTGACTGCGAAACAGGTCCGCGACCTTTGATGCAACACTCTGTCGTTCGGTCGGATTGTCGCCGTTCACGAAAACATGAGCGAGTTGGTGATCGACCATCGCAACGGCGGTGCTCTCGCCGAGATTCAAGTATTCGTGTCCGTCGCGCTCGTCGATTTTGAGCAGATCGAATTCACGCAGGATACGGTTTGGATAAACGACGCCCGTTACATCGGTCATCGCATACTCGCCAGCAGCGACATAGGTCACGCCCTCCCCCACCGCTGTCTGCGACACCTGCTGTGTGAAATCTGCAAGCACCGTGTCAAGTTCCGCCAGCGCCGCCTTCGCCTGCTCGCTGTTGGGTCCGAACTTTTGACTTGCATAGTCTAAATGCGGGATATAAATCCAATGAAAACGCGGGGCATGTTTTTCGATGAGCCACGCCGCAGCTTTGAGAATCCAGCGGGTTGATTCAATATTCGACATCGGCCCCCAATAATGCTGAAGGGGGAAGTGACCGAGGTCGTCGAGTAGTTGCTGGTAGAGTCCGTCAGGTTTGGAATAGCACCAGAGCTTGGTCGATCCATCATCTTCGTGGATCGGTGCGGGGGTGATGATGAAGTCGGCACCGCAGTCCTTAATATTCTGCGCATGCCAGACCGCCGAAGTGATTCCCCCCTGCCGTACTCCGTCTTGCCTGCTCGACGTCGCAAGCGCATCCCATATCTGTTCGCCTTGAACGACTTCGTTTCGCGCGACCCAGAACTCTACCTCGCCGCGATCACGATGATAAAACCCGTTGGCGATAACACCATGCTGATCGGGCTTGGTTCCGGTCCACATCGAAGCTTGTACGCAGGACGTAACGCACGGAAAGGTCGGCGCAAGCTCTGCGAGCGCGCCACCGTTGGCCCATGCGTAAAGCGTTGGCGTTGTTTCCTTCGACACATCCGCCGGGCGAAGGGCTGGGATAGATAGGAAGATGATGTTTTTTGTTTTAATAAGTGCTCGCGTGCGATGTTCGCTTCCTTACGGGCGCGGCTCGGTTCCGTTGTCGACGAGAGTCGCCTACCTGCACGATACGATAGCGACTCGCTGCGAGTTCGTTAAGGGCTGTCGGTGGAACACTTATCGCGATCCGATTTGCACCACAGAGACACGGAGACACAGAGAAGAAAGAGAGAAAGAAAAAAGCCTCGACGCTACAGAATCACCCTTTTGATTCCGTCGCGGATGAGGGGGACGTTGAAAATCAGGAGCAAGCCCAACTTCTTTCGTGACAGCTTGAGGTAGGTCATCAACTGAGCTGTGTGGATCGGTGCTAGCGTTTCGACTGCCTTGAGTTCTACGACGACCTTGTTTTCGACAAGCATATCCAGCCGTAACCCCGTTTCGATTCGTACGTTCTTGTACTCGACTGGAAGAATAACTTGCGTCTCCACAGCCAGACCGCGGTGGCGAAGTTCGTAGGCCAAGCACGCTTCATAGACGCTTTCCAAAAGCCCCGGCCCAAGTTCCGAGTGAACAGCGAACGCGCAATCGACGATAACACCCGTAATCCTGTTAAGTTCCTCCATCTCTCTCTTTCTTCTCTGTGCCTCCGCGTCTCTGTGGTTCAAACCAACGTCTACCGATGCACAGGCGCTGCCGAGATGTTCGGATCGACCGTGCGATCACGTTTCTTACCCGCGATGTCCGGAAGTTTTCCGTCGTTGGGCAACAGGACAATCTTGCAGGCGTCGCCACGAGACAGCATTTCCATCGCGTCGTTGACCTCGTCGAATCCAATCGTCTTGGTAATCAGCGGGCGAAGATCGACCGTCCCCGACTCAAGAAGCCACCGCGTCTTGTACCACGTATCAAAAATACGCCGGCCATTCAGCGCGAGCACGGTCAGGTTCTTGAAAATCATGTTCTCAGCGACGTCGATTTCAACGGGCTTCGCAGGGATGCCAAAGAGAACCACCTTGCCGCCGTTTCGCACGACTCGAAACGCCGTTGTAATGGCAGAGGGTGCCCCGCTCATCTCGAGGACAATATCGACACCGTAACCACCGTTCGCCTTTAGGACGCTGTCGACAATGTCGCCGCCGCATTCCTTGGGATTGAAAACCTCGGTCGCACCCATCTTCCTCGCAAGATCAATGCGGTACGGATGAATGTCCGACGCGAAGACAGCTTTGGCACCGACGGATTTCGTAATCCCGATCGTAAAGAGACCAATCGGTCCGCAACCAAGCACAGCCACCGATTGCCCCGACAAGTCTTGATTCATCGCGGAAAAGACGGCGTTCCCAAAAGGCTCTTGTAGCGTGGCGATCTGCGGCGGAATCTTCTCGCGATCGTTCTGCCAGATGACCTTCTCAGGAACGACGACGTAGTTGGCAAAAGCGCCCTCACGGTCGACGCCGAGGATTTCCGTATTCGGGCACATATGCGCCTGACCCGTGCGACATTGGTAACACATGCCACACGTCACGTGCGACTCCGCCGAGACGAAATCGCCGACCTGCGCGCGACGAACCTTGTCACCGGCGGCGATGATTGTTCCGCAAAACTCGTGGCCCAGCGTTAGCGGCGGTTTGATGCGCCGACTCGACCAGTCGTCCCATTTCCAGATGTGCAGGTCGGTCCCGCAGAAGCTGGCTGCTTCGACGTAGACAAGGACGTCTTCCGGTCCGGGTGAGGGAACCGGAATCTCGACGACTTCCAGCCCGGCGGCGGGCGAGAGTTTTCGTATTGCGCGCATGGTTTCGGGCATGATTGCTCCGTATGTTTACTAGGGCGATGGTTTGGGTGCGGGCGGAAGCATCTCGACGACCTCTTCGTATCCGCGCCACGCCTTGGGACTCATGAAATCCGCTCTCGACAACCCGGTGTTAATCGAACTGTTCGAGAGGTCAGGGAAATTGGCGGTCTGCGTCTCGTAGCCCTGGTTCTTCACGACAACAATCCGCGTTGGCAGATGAACTTCGCGATGAATGAACATATCAAGACGGTCATACTTTCGGTACAGTCGGCTCGTCGCTTTGGGTACGCAAACCAGATGGTCTGTGTTCGCTGGGTCGGTCGCCTGAGGTGCGGCGATCGTGATATCGAAGTGTTTGAGAATCGACGCCTTTTTTTGACCAAAGGGCATCGGAAACTGCGTCGTCTCAAGGTCAAAAAAATCCTGCTTCTCGCCGGGACGCACGATCTCCTTCTTCGTGACCTGTTTCCGCCGCTCAACGGCGTCGTACAAGAACCGGCCATCGAATAGATACCACTCCTGCTTGTACACGAAGCCGTCAGTCTGCGTGCGCTCGAAGTGGACCATAAACAGCGGATTCGGGTCGGCGTCCATGTATCGCACCGTCCCCGTCTTCTTGCTTTTGCTAAGGTTAACGTCATCTTTGTTGATAAACTCGATCTTGCAGCGGACGTCTCGCAGAGATTCGTTTCGCTGCTCTAGCCGGGTGAGGATTTGGTCGATTTTCTTGGAACTGGCGGTGGCGGTCGCGTCGTCCTGTGCGAGTAATCCCGAGACGGCGACGAGGATCGGTAGTAGCAATGTATGCATGAAAGCTTCTCCATCGGTGGCCCGTTCGGGGGGGCGCGGTGGCCCGTTCGGGGCGCGGTAAGTTCCGCTCGGACGATGGTACGCGGAGGGCTAGGCGGTCACAAGTTTCGCGGGGGTTGCAAGCGCGGGGATTTGGCACGAAGATGTCGCATCTTGGCCATCCAGCCTTTAGAAAAGGTGTGGTTTGGGCGGAAATTGCCCGTATATCGCTGGAGCGAGTGCATCCGTCAGCATGATGCCAGACCCGCGTGAAATGCAAAGCTGTTACGCGCGATAGGCGGCGGTACTAGACGACCAACTGCGCGTGCGTGCTTTTGTTCGCGACAGGTGTTGACTGGCAGGCATGGCCGAGCCGATAGATGATTTGATGCGGACCGGATTGCGTCGCTTTCCGGTTTGATTTTCTGGAGAGGTGCCCGAGCGGCTGAAGGGGCTGGTTTCGAAAACCAGTGTGCGGGTAACTGTACCGGGGGTTCGAATCCCCCCCTCTCCGTTAGATTTGGACGATCGTTTGTAAGGCCTTGATTCGCATGATGTTGCGATCAGGCCCTTCAACCATTCTGGGGCTGCTGTCCCCATACTGTCCCAATTCGCTTACTCGCCACTCTTCGCTTCAAGCTCACGCCAGACTCGTTTTG
>JAJRUK010000247.1 GCA_024277835.1 Planctomycetota bacterium
CATCTGCACCGCATACACGTCATAGTTTCGCCCAAGCAGATAGCGAAGCCCATCCTCGTACCCGTCCTTTTCAAAAAAGTCGCTCAGGATCATCACGATCCCCGGTTGAGGATGTCGAATCGCAAACTGCTTACACGTCGTTGGCAGATGACTCGCCCCGTCGTAGTTCATGCTCGAAAGAAAATCCATCACACGAAAAATCCACCGCCGACCGCGCACGCCCGCCATTTCATATTGCAACCCGTCGGAATATGCGTAAACGCTCAGCCGGTCGAGGTTGGTCATGGCGATATAGCTGATCGCGGCTGCCACCTGCCGTGAGTAAAGGCCCTTATTCGGCGTGCCCCAGTTCATGCTCTTGGACGTATCGATGAGCAGACTGACATGCAGGTCTTCTTCCTGCAAAAACAGCTTGATAAAGAGGTGTTCGAGTCGAGCGTAAATATTCCAATCGAGATAGCGAAGGTCATCACCCGGCACGTAGTTACGATAATCGGCAAACTCCGAAGAGTCCCCGCGCCGCTTCGTAAGCCTCTCCCCACGCAACTTCCCCGCAAATATCTTCCGAGAAACCAGCGCAAGCTGATCCAACTTCCGCATAAACTGCGGAGAAAGAAGCTCGCCTGTTTGTTTGCGCTCACCGATCGCCATTGCTTGAAATCTCAGGGTCAGCCTAGGGATTCTATATAGACCGCGTGCTTGTCATCCACCATTCATCTCTTGCTATTTCCCTACGCTGCCGCTTCCGCCATCGTGGGCGTCTTCTCCAAAATCTCCCGCAGCACGTCGTCGATACTGACGCCCTCTGCCTCACCTTCAAAGTTAAGCAACACGCGGTGACGCATCGCGGGCAGGTAACATTTCTGCACATCACTAAAGGCCGTATTGAATCGCCCGTCGAGAAGTGCGTGAAGCTTGGCGGCGAGGGTGAGCGTCTGCGCAGCTCGCGGACTCACCCCCCAGCGAATATATTTATTCGTCACATCAAGAGAGAAAGGCCCCTGCGGATGCGACGCCATCGCTGCCCGTATCGCGTAGTCCTGAACATGCGGTGCCATCACAACCTGCCGCACAAGGTTCTGCGTCCCGACGATTTCATCGCCCGTCATGACCGCTTTCACGTCCGCTTTGTACCCGGTCGTTGTGCGATCCATGATCGTCTTCATTTCTTCCTTACTGGAATAATCCACAACGAGTTTGAACATGAACCGGTCGAGTTGTGCCTCGGGAAGCGGATAAGTTCCTTCTTGTTCGATCGGGTTCTGGGTAGCCATCACGAAAAACGGCTCATCGAGCGCATGTCGTGTGCCACCGACCGTCACCGAGTGCTCCTGCATCGCCTCGAGCATCGCAGACTGCGTTTTCGGCGTAGCCCGGTTAATCTCGTCGGCTAAAACGATCTGGGCGAAGATCGGCCCGCGTTCAAAGCGAAAATCTCGCTTGCCGCTGGACGGGTCTTCCGAAATGATCGTCGTGCCGATGATATCCGCCGGCATCAGGTCGGGCGTAAACTGAATCCGCGAAAATTTCAGATTCACCGCTTGCGCAAGCGTCTTAATCAGGTACGTTTTACCCAATCCCGGTACGCCCTCGATCAAAACGTGCCCGCCAACGAGCATCGCGGTCAGCACCCCGTCCACAACATCCTGATGCCCAACGATCGCCTTACCAATTTCCTGCCGAAGCGCCGCGAACTTGCCGCGAAACTCCTCGGTCGCCTTTTCCACCGCCGGATCAATCTTCAAACTCATATCGTCGCTCCAATCAGTCCACCATACCCTGCCACCAAACCCCAAGCCACAGGCTTTAGCCTGCGCGGACGTTCGGCCTCACGGTTCTTTCCTGCGCAAGCAGTTTCCTACTCATCCTCACCGCGCGTCTTCCGCCTCCGTCGAAGCAGTCGCGATGTTGTATCTTCTGCGTCGCCGCTTTCGCCGGGTTTCTTCTGCGCGGGCGGCGTTGCTTTTTCTGCGCCCCCCAGCGACTTACCAATATCTTCAACAGCGCCCCCAGCCGCCTCGTCACCAACATCATACCGCCGCCGCGTGGTTTGCCTTGAGACCTCCGCGCCACTCTCACGAACATCTCGCACACCACCCAGCTTCGCTTCGGTGAGTTCCTCACGAACGCGCTCGCTTGCGCCTTTGAGTTGATCCAACGATTGCGCGCTACGATCACCCGTTTCTGCAAGAGCGGTCGCCGTCCCCGTCATATAGTGAAACAGCGGGCCGATGGATCGGAACCGAATCGACCACCCGACAAGCTCTGCGAAGATGATTGACCCCGCAACGCCCCATGCGCTGTAGCGCATGTCCATCCCAAACAGCATCACGATCAGAATCACAAGCTCCACCGCGATTGACACAGCAAGCCAATTCGCCAACCGTCGAATCGCAACATCCAGCAGAAACGCCGGCATGAATAACCACGCAAGAACCCAAGCCCATGCAGAACGCTTCGCAACACTCGGCGGAAGGTCGTGACTAAACACGTCCGCCTCCTTACCCCCCATGTCAAGCCAACGCCCGCCGGTAATGTCCGCAACCTGTCGCAAGAGCGCGTTGTTAGGCGTCAAGTCTCGATACTCAGGAGAAAACGGAACCGACAACCCCGTCCGAATCGTTCCGACTGACTTGCCGCCGTCGAACACTTGAACATTCGCAAGGTATTGACCCGCTTTGTCCACATCGAACTCAGCTTCATAATGTCCCGGACCGGTCTGGCGAAACTTCAACTCGCCCGCCTCCTGCCCCGGAGCCATCATGTTCGAACGAAGCTGAAGGTTGTTCAAGTAACTCGCGTCTTTATCGAGCGCATCGATCACGATCCGCCCGCGGTTTCCTTCGACGTGCGTATAGGTATCAAAATTCGCCGGCGACTCTTGTCGAAGCGTCCACCGCACAACCTGTGCCCAGAACTTTGCAAACCGAGGCCACGGCGTCCACTCCGTCCCCCACGCGGGCCAATACCCGCTGGTAAAAGCGACTGATTTCCCCAACCCGTACTGCCAGTAAGCGAGCACCGGGTCATCACCATCGTCGGTCGCGCGAATAATCGGAATCAGCACATTTGGATCTTCCTTCGGTGAGGTAATCACCATCCCCCCAAGCGGCGGCAAGCCCCCCGCACCCGTGCGCAATCCGCCAAGAATCTCCGCCGACCCGCCGACGAGTTGCGGTTGAAACGGTTCATCCACAATGAGCGGTCGCCGAATCACCGTCGACTCCTTCGAGAAAATCTGCGGCAGTTGCCGCGGGTTTTTTGCCGCGTAGTACCGCCCGCCTGTCTTCTTGGCGATGTTGCGCATCGACGCGTCGCGAACGTGCGCCCCCCAACCAATCCCGATCGTACTCACGGTGATACTCGCCTGCTTGTACTTTTTAAGCAGCGCCGACGACGGCGGCGACGCATCCCCGTCGCTCAGAATGATGACATGCTTCTGTGCCGCATCGCGCCCCCGACCACGCGTCAGTTCGTCATGCGCCATCTGCATCGTGCGACCATAGTCCGGCATATCTCCGATTTGCATCCGGTCGATCTTTGCCTTCACCGCAGCCTTGTTCGTGTTGAGTGCAAGCGGAACCTCCCAGTTCTCACCGCCCGGCGTATAGGTGTAAGCTAAGACGCCGACATAGTCGCGCGAGCTGACCGTATCGACGCTCTTTTTCGCCATCTCCTTGCCCCAATAGTTCCCGCGGGCAATTTCGCAACTATGCGTGATGAGTACCAGCGCCCCGCGCGGAATCACGCGCTTGTGCTTGATCTCGAACGTGATCGGCATGACCTCTTCGACCGGACTCCCGATCCATCCGCCAGCACCAAAACTGTTAGGCCCCCCGAGCATGATCAGCCCGCTACCCATATCGCGCACATAGCTCGCGAGTTCCGCCTGTTGCTCATCCGTAAACGTTGCAGCCGGGATGTTTGACAGCAGGATCGCCGAAAAGTTCATCATCTGAAGCAGCGAAAAATCATTAAGCTCCGCCGGCGTCCGCACAACAAGCTGAACATTTTCCTTCAAGAGCGCATCAATCAGCGGAGCATCCTTCGACCGATCCGCCGAGATAATCAGCGCAGGACTACCCCCGGCTACAAATGAAAACGCACTGGCTGTGTTGTTCAGCGAGACCGTATCCATCGAGTCGTCGTCGAAGTTGAGCATCGCCCGATACGTCTGCGTCCCGCCAGCGCTCGCCGGCAGCTTCATGTAAAACGTATTGCTACCCGGTTTGAGTTCGACGTTCGAGTATTCCGGCGGGAGTTCGACCAGTTGGTCGTTCTGAAAGATCGAAAGCCTCGCCTCCGCCTTCTTGTAGGAGTAGATCACCATCCGAATCGGAACCTGCTCGCCCGGCTCGGCGTAGGTGGGGGCGATCATCCGCTCGAAATAAACTTCGTTGCTACGCTTGTAGTCAAGCGGAACAACATCAATCGGAATCCCGTCCGCCTTCGCCCGCCGAGCTTCCGTCAAAAGGTCGCCCATGTTGTCGTTGCCGTCCGACATCAGCACGATACGTTTAGCCGTGTCGTGCGGGAACATCGCCATCGCAAGTCGAACCGCCGACGCAATGTCGGTGCGATCCGGATTCGCCATCGCCGAAAGTCGACCCGGCGGAACGTAGTACCCCCCGCGCATCGGCATTTGTTCCAGATACGCCTGCCGCGCGAAGTCGATCATGCCCACCCAGTCATCGGGCGGCATCTTCTCGGTCGCGTCGCGGATGAACTTGTCCTGCGACGACTGCATCGCCTCGACGCTGTGCGATCGGTCCATCAGAAACATGGTCGTAAGTTCATCGTTCGTGCGAACGTATTCGATCCCCGCCAAACAGCACGCCAGTAGAACGATCAGAAGACTCCGAAACGAAACCGCGAGCACCCGCCGCATCGGTTCGAGTCCTGCGAGACTGCGTATCGTCGCGAGGATCAAGACCGGTACCAAAAGGCAAAGCCACAACCACGCCGGCTCTTGAAAATCAAATGGAAAGTAGCTCGCCATTGTCAACTCGGTCCATCCGCACTTCTCTTTGGCCCATTGAAAAACGAAGTTTTCCTATGTGGCACTCAGCCGGTTGAAAAACGAAGTTTTTCTGTGTGGCACCGGTTTGTAACCGGTGCGATATCTTTCGTTTCGCGATTGAGTACCGGTTACAAACCGGAACAACACTCTTCTCAACAGCCTGCTAACGCCTCACAATTTGAATCCGACTGTTCATCGCGTCCACAACATACACCAATCCACCCGGACCATACGTCGCACCCCATGGCCCGGAAAGTTCGCCGAGTTCGCGCCCGCTCCGACCCCACGTCGCGATGCTCTGCCCGGTCTCGTCAAACCATTGCAGCCGATTCCCCTCATATTCGCAAACCATGATCGTTTGATCTTCCGAAATGGACAGATCGTAGGGGTATCGCATCTCGCTCGGACCGCTGCCGAATTTTCCAACCGTCAGTAGATGCTTCCCATTCAGCGTGAGTCGTAGCAACCGGTGATTGCACGCGTCCGCGACCCAAAGCGTCTGCGCCGCGTCGATCGCGATCGACGCTGGCCGATTCACGCGCGCCCCGTCAATCTCAGAATCCGCAATCACCTTCACGAATTCAAAATCCGCAGTCCACTTCGTTATCCGATCATTCCCCCCATACTCGCTGACGTAGATGAACCCATTCGCGTCAAACGCAACGTCGGTTGGCAGGTTAAACTCGCCATCACCGCGCCCCTCTCGGCCAAACCGCGCGAGTTCGTTCCCGTCTCGATCGAAAACCATCACACGATGATAATGGGTATCCGCCACAAAGATGCGACCGTCGGGATGAATAGAAATGCCGACCGGCTTCCCCGAGTCCGTATCCGGCATCCGCCAGTAGGACTCAAACTCGCCGTCGCGATTGAATCGCTGAACCCGCCCGTTCTTGTCGATGACAAAGACCGACCCGTCGCGCTCCGCTGCGATCGCACGCGGATAGCTAAACGCGCCCGGTCCAAGTCCCACGCTGCCAAACGCGCCAACGACACCGTTGTCCGTCAGCGCCGGCGGCTCGCATCCGCAAACCAGTCCGATAACGGAAAGAAGAATTGTCAGTTTCCCCGCCGATGTCATCGTGACGCGTTCACTCCGAAAAAGGAAAAGTCGGTTGGATGTTACTCGTCGTCAGAGGCATCACTGCCGGGTTTTGTGTCGCCGCCAGCGCTCTCCTTCGACCCGTTGGAAGACTCTTTGAGGTTTGAAAAATAGCCTTTGATCGCTTTGTGATACTGTCGCGGAATCCGGTCGCGATGAATCAGATCACTCGCCTCGCGCTCGCTCGCAGCCACCGTTTCGCGAAGCGTCGATGATACGTCCCCGCGCACCTGCTCCCCATCGATCAAAAACTCGCCGATGATCGCGCCTTTGGTGGTCTTCACCTTCGTGCGCTCAGTCTTGAATCCAATGGCTGTCTGCTCTTCGGGAGCAAGACCACCACGACCTTTCCCCTTGTTTCCCATGCCGCCACCTGTTCCGTTGCACGACTTGCAGGACTGACCAGCCCTCTTTCCAGTGCCCTTTCACGTAGGGCAAGGTTTGTCAATCTTGTCTTTTGCATTTTGAAGCCCCGCCATCGCCGACTCAATCTCGTTCATCTCCTGCTCGAGCTTCTCAAGATCGCTCAGTTGTTCCCCGGCCATCTTCAACCCCGCCATCGACTGACCGGTCTTGCCGTCTCGCGCGCCGGCTCCCGCCTTCTTCATCCCCTGCGCCATTTTCTGAGCCATGCTCTTCGCCTGCTGCTTCTGCTGCATCTGCTTTTTCATCTTCTCAATTTGCTTCTGGCTCATCCCGTTCTTTTCAAGTTGCTTTTGCAATTGATCGAGGTCTTTCTTGGTCAGCTTCTCGAGCATGCGCTTGGCATCTTCTTTTTTGATCCCCGCTTGCTCCAGTTTTTGCTGAAGCTTGTCGTCCTTAGCGATCTCTTCCAGCTTCTTCGCGAGTTGCTCAAGCTGTTTGCCTACCTTCTTGGCGAATTCCTTGTCTTCCTCGGACTTCAGCGTCGCCAGTTGCTCCTTGAGCTTCTCAACTTCCTC
>JAJRUK010000248.1 GCA_024277835.1 Planctomycetota bacterium
AACGGACCGAGGGCGTCCTTCCTCTTGTTCGAGGTGACGGTTGTCTCTAATTTGATTTGTGGTTTGGCTTTAGACACGATACGTCAGCGTCCTCAATCACCGAGCGTCACGAACCCGACTCTGCGGCGTCCATTGCACTTTCCGGTAGCGTAATCGGAGAGAAGAACGAGAACCCGGCCTCGAATGCATCTTCGCGCACAAGTCGACAGCGAACGCAGCGTGCAAACGTGAGCGGAAGATCAAGCGCCTCCCGATCAAACACAAGTCGATAGATGTCGCCAACCCGCGGTGCGATCGGAAACAAGATACTCGTCCCACCCGCGGAAATATCCCCCGTCACACCCTTCACTTTCATCGAGAGCAGTTCGCTTGCGTTGCCCGATTGAAGCGTCACGCTCGCCTTGATCGCGAGACGAAAATGCGCCCGCTGACGCCGAATTTCCTCGGACGTGTTTTTCTCCAGATCCTGAAGAAGATCGAACGCGTCGTCGCTTTTGATCGCCCCGCCGGTGTCATCGAATTCGCCAAACATCACTGACCCTCGTTAGTTTCAACCGGACTCCATGGACGCGGCACAGACATCGGCGTCGCCCTTGCATGCTTCTGACAAAACCGAACGACCACCTTCATGCCTACAGGCCAGGCGACGTCCGTGTTGGCGACCGTCAGCTTCACCTTAAACGTCTGACTCGCAGCGTCCGCCACCCGACTCGCAAGCGTCACCACACCGTCCCGCGGACTAAGTCGCCCGTCCGCCGGAACAACCGAAAATGAATCGCCCGCAGCGATCTGCGGCGCAAGCGCAAGCGGACAATCCACGCTTACCACCATCGGATCGAGCTGCACCAGTTGCACAATCCCTTCAAGATAGTTCACCGACTCACCCGGATGCTTCAGATGCCTCGCAACATAGCCAGGAAACGGCGCGACGATGCGATACTGATCCAACAGCTCGCGCTCGCGATGATACACGGCGATCGCTTTCGCACGTGTGACCTTGGCGACTTCAAACTCCAGACGCGCCGTCTCAGCCGTCGTACGCGCGTCCGTATATTCTTTTGACGTCGCATAGTCTTGAACGTTTAACTTTTGGAAACGCGCCAGTTCACGCTCCGCATAGTCCAGCCGGACCCGCGCAAGCTCAACGCCCTCGGTCGATTCAGCCTCCAACTTCGCAACCGCAACGCGGGCAGCTTGGACGCCATCCTCAAACGCTACAACGAGTTGCCCCGCTGCAACATACGTCCCCTCTTTCGCTGGAATGTCAGCAATGCGAGCGAGTTGGATCGTCGCAAGCATGGCCTGGCGCGATGGCGTCGTCATCCCGACAACACCGTCCGAATGCGTCGCGCAGTAGGGAGCAACCTGCGCAGGAACAGTCTGCGCGCACAAACAGATCGCCCCAAGAGTGAGCGCGCAACGGCGCACGCAACCCACCCGATTAATGCTGACACAACGGTATCGCAAAGAGATCACAAAAACCCCGATATACAGGCCCCCCTACAAACGGAGAGACTCCACAGATGTTTCGGCATGGCTGAAAGCGGCGTTGAGGACATCTACGGAGTCTCATAACAACCCGCTATTGATGGAATGACCAAGGGTCGGAACGATTGACGTGTGAAGCGAAACTGCACGCGACCGGCTCGGACAAGTCGGACATAACGACTCGTCGCCCGATAACGTGGGAAGTCATTTCTCGCGCTTTGCGTGAATCAGCAATCTAAGATCGCGAGGGAGATAGGCGGGAACAAACCGAGCCGCGACCGTGAGGGAGCGAACAAGCAGCGGTTTGCAAAATCCCGAAGAATCGCTTCCTTACGGGCGCGGCTCGGTTCACGGCTTCTCACTCACCTTGTAAGAAATGTGCAACTGGAGAAAACGGAACCGCATCAACTTGCGGTGCGCAGCGCGGTTTGTTTTTGCGACACGTTCGCCAACAGCTCATCGAACGCCTTAATGAAAACATCCACACCCTCGCCAAGAAGCTGATCCGTCACAGCAGCAAGATCAACCCCCGCCTCAGCAAGCGACGCAAACAGCGCACGCGCCTCTTCGACGTCGCCCTCGACTGTGTTGGCCGCGGTTCCATGATCCAGCGTCGCTTCTAGCGTATTGGGAGGCATCGTATTCACCGTATGTGCGCCAATGAGCGGATCAACATAAAGCGTATCGGGATAGCTCGGGTTCTTCGTACTCGTACTCGCCCAAAGAGGCCTCTGCACACGAGCGCCTTTGGCTGATAGTTCGCCGAATGAACCGGACGCATCGAATACCTCCGCAAACCGCGCGAAGGCAAGCTTCGCATTCGCAACCGCCGCTTTTCCGCAGAGCGCCGTCGCACTGCCGCCCTTTTCGCCCAGCAACTTGTCGACAAGCGTATCCAACCGACTCACGAAAAACGACGCGACCGAAGCAACCCTAGACGCGTCATTTCCAGACGCAACCAATCGCCCAAGCCCCGCGAGGTACGCCGCCATCACTTTCTCGTGCATCGCGATCGAGAAAATCAGCGTCACGTTGACGTTCACGCCCTCGCCGATGAGCGTCTCCACCGCCGGAATTCCTTCCGGGGTGGCTGGCACCTTAATCATCACGTTGGGCCGACCGAGTTCGGCGAATAAACGACGCCCTTCCGCGATCGTCCCCTCCGTATCAAACGCGAGCTTGGGATTCACCTCAAGACTAACGTACCCGTCCGCACCATCCGTCTTGTCGTAAACCGGGCGAAGAATATCCGCAGCGTCTGCAATATCGGGCAGCACAAGCTTTTCGTAAATCGCAAGCACGTCGTTGCAACCGCCCGCGAGCGCTCGCTCGATAGCTGCGTCGTAGTCGTCACTACCCGTGATCGCTTTCATGAAAATTGCGGGGTTGGACGTCACACCCGTCACGCCCAGATCAACAAGCCGCTGCAACTCACCAGAGTCGATCAACTTGCGACTCAGGTTGTCGCACCAAACGGACTGCCCCAGCTCATATAACTTTTGAATCGTATTGCTCACGCATATTCTCCGAACGATTAATCAGTCTCATATCCCAGCAGCCAAGCTGGCTATTGAAAAAGTGTGGCACCGGTTTGTAACCGGTGTGCTGTCTCATATTTCAGCGACTAGCACCGGTTACAAACCGGTGCCACATTGAAAAACTTCGTTTCTCAACTGGCTGCTCGAAGCGCCGCCATGCCGAACCGCTAAACACATTCTGCACAATCAACCCTATTTCGTCCACCGATCCAACCAACCAATCACCGTCTCATGCCAGAGGATACCGTTTTGTGGCTGAAGCACCCAGTGGTTCTCATCGGGAAAGTAAAGCAGCTTGCTCGGAATCCCACGACGCTGCAGCGCGGTAAACGTCGAAAAACCCTGCGTATCCACGACGCGAAAATCGAGCGCACCGTGAATCACAAGCATCGGCGTCTTCCAGTTTTTCACATAGTTGATCGGGTTGTGCTTTTCAAATCCTTCGGGGTTGTCCCAGGGCGTGCCCATGTGATCCCACTCGGGAAACCAAAGCTCCTCCGTATCGAAGTACGCCAATCGCTCGTCGAGATTCCCGTCATGGTTAATCAAACACTTAAACCGGTCAGGCCAATTCCCCGCGATCCAGTTAATCATATACCCGCCATAAGACGCACCCAGCGCCGAGACACGATCTGAATCCATCCACGGATACCGCTCAAGCGCCGCCGCCAACCCCTTCTGCAAATCAATCAGCGGCTTACCACCCCAGTCGCCGCGAATCGAATCGCAAAAACGCTGCCCGTATCCGGACGAGCCATGAAAATCAACCATCACGGCTGCATACCCCGCCCCGGTATACGCCTGCGGGTTCCAACGATAGTGAAAGTCATTCCCGAACGAACCCTGCGGGCCACCATGAATCAAAAACGCAACGGGGTACTTCTTGCTCGGATCGAAATCAACGGGCTTAACAACATAACAATGCACGTCCTCATCGTTCCAACCCTTAAACGCGAATTGTTCATAATCCCCCATCCGGGCGGCTGCGACCTTCGCATCGTTAACGTGCGTAATTCGACGCGCTTGCCCGCCAGCCTGTGCAACCGCGTAAAGCTCGACCGGCGATTTCAGATTATCCATCCCGAAAACAAGATCCGACCCCGACCCCGACCCCGACCCTACCACCGCGACCGATCGAACCGTCCCCTCGTTGACAATCGTACGAACTTTCCCGCTACCCACATCCACGCCAAAAAGCGACCGCTGTCCAACATTCGATGCCGTCGAAAATATCGTCCGCCCGTCGGCTGACCAGACGATCGAACCCGCCGATCGATCCCACTGGCGCGTCAGCGGCACCGCGTCCCCGCTAGGCCAACGCATCAGCATGATCGTAAACTTATCCGCCTCATACCGAGGACGCGCCATCGCGAGATACGCCAGCGTAGTCCCGTCCGGCGAGAACACCGGGTTGGCATCCCATGCCTCGTTCGATGCGGTCAGACATCGTGGCGCACGCGATCCGTCTATCGGTGAAACGTAGAGATCGAAATCCGTGGACCAAGGCTCCTCGTCGCCCACGTCGCGCGCGGTGAAGACAATCTCGCTCCCATCCGGCGAAAACGTCAGATCCTCCGATCCGCCGAACGGTTTCGTCGGACAATCCGCGTCCATCGCAGTCATCACATCCACCGCATCACCGCCACCCACCGGAACTACAAAGACATGCGCACGCCGACCATCTTTCCAAGTATCCCAGTGACGAATAAACAGCTTGTCATACACCCGCCCCGTCGTCGGTCGCGTTGCCACCTCGTCGAGCTTCGCCTTCGTCGCAGCAACGCTCATGCCAGGATAAACTTCCATCGAAATCGCGAGATGTGTTCCCGTTGGCGAAACAACAAGCGCCCCGACATCCAGCGGTTGATCCGTCACCTGCTCCGCCTCGCCGCCATCGGCCGCGATCCGCCAAACCTGCGATGACCCCGATCGCGTAGACAAAAAGAAAATCTCTCGCCCGCGCGCGGACCATCGAGGATGAAAATCGCCGCTGGGGTGAGACGTCAACCGCCGAGCGCCCGTTCCGTCAACGCTCGACATCCAAAGATCCGTCCGGCCACGATTCGCTTCCAGATCGGTCTTACGAATAACGTAGACGAGTTTCGTGCCATCTGGTGACACCTGTTGATCGCTAATTCGATCCATCGCGAGCATGTCGTGAATGGAAAACGGATGCGTATCCGCCGCGTACGCCGTCGAACTGCACCCGGATAGCAAACCCACAACCAAACAACCGACCCCCATCAACGTCCCGCGACGCCCATCTGTTCGAAATTCACGAAAGAAGGAATTCATTGGCATTTGCTCCAGTAAGCACCCGCTGAAAGCGCTACCCATCCGAGCCGCGCCCGTAAGGAAGCGCCCAGGCAGTCGCTCCGTATCAGCTACAAAGATCAACCCGCCCCCGCAATCGGAAACGGAGCTAAGACGGTAGACCAAGCGCGAAGCCGCGGCAAGTGGCAGCGAAAGAATCAGGTGCAGGGTGGGAAGGGTTCGGACTGATATGCACCGGCGGCCCCGGCGAACCGCGTCCGCCAGCAGAGCCTTTGTGGACATCGAAACGGAAAAAATCCCCGCTCGCGCCCATCGTGCGCAAGCGGGGATCCGCAGATCATGTATGTCGAGTCGTCAAAAGCAGGCGCATACGAATCGTAGCGACTCGGGTTCTGCCGTCCCCCCTTTACCAAGGAGGGATCGAGGGGGGTTGTCCGCGTCTCTTAAAGCGTGCCGTTTCCTAATGCATCCCAGCCGGGCACTTCCCAGCTTCAGCTTTCTCATCACCGCCGTAGACCTCGTGCGACGGACGACCGGACAGAATCTCTTACTTGCCCCAGTTGGCCACGTTCTTGAATGTATCCGACGCGATGAACGCATCGAACGCACACTTCTCGCTCCACTTTGAGACGATCAGGTAGTGACCGTTGTCGCCGATGTTGCGAAACATGTGCGTCTCGGTGTGGCCATCAATGCCGCCCATTGCTGTGACCACCTTGTTGAACGCGTTCTCGAAAGTCTCTTCCTTACCTGCCAATACGTTGTAATTCATCCCAATCGTAACCATGCGTGTGCTCCCTAGTTGTGCCCAAAAAACCAATCGCAAACCGCGACCTCTACTATCCTTATCGTCCGCAACCGCCCGCGATTATAGCTGCGCCGCACCAATTTGTAAGACGCAGCAACCCACCAAGACTTACCGAACCGCTTGCGGGCATCGCCTGCCAACATCATGCTCGATACACCCGACTCGCCTTCGCACTCTCGACAGCGTATGATCATCGCAGTCCAAGGGATATTCGGGCGCATTTCATGCAATGCCTCGCAACACGGTTGGAAATATGTTTCGAAAGTTCGCATCATTCAAAGCCACACCAACTCTTGGCGGCATGCGTATCATACCAACGAAGAATGAGCCTCCCGGCGACCTGCCGAGTTTCTTCCCGTGGTCAGAGCTAAGCGGACGCGGAATATTTTGGTTTCCTACGGACGAGGATGGAGAGCCGCAGCGTTGCGCAGGAAAACCGATTCGCATCACAACGATGGACGATCGTGCGAAACGCGTGGCGACAAGGTTGCAGCGAAGGTGGGCGTCGCACGCAATTCAAAACGGCAGCCTCCGTGTCACCGAGCGGTTTGAAGATACCAGAGCCGCTGGCCTCCTACTTCTTCTAGGTGCAGCCTCTTTCGCTGTCGCTTTTCCAGCAAATATTCTGATGCCGTATCTGAAATTCCGCGGCAGTGACGTGGGGAGGGAAATGTCATCAGAGTCCCAGGTTCTCATGGGGTGCATAGTTGTCTTGGCGTTCCTTATGGCGTGCATGTCCGCTGGATTGTCCCTTTACCTAGCGAGAATATCGTTCCATGCCGACCGGGTCACGAAGGGCACCTTCACTGCAACCGGAATCGACGCGACCCTCGCCTCGGGCGAGAGCGAGTCACTCAAATGGGACCAAATCGAGTCAGTCATGAAGCGTTTAATCGAGTTTCGGTTCGTAGGGATGCGCCGACTGTTTTTCTTCCCACCTACGCGTCGCACCCAGATGATCCTCGCCGAAGTCGCGCTTCGTTTCGCAAAGAAGTCGATCGACCGAGAAGATCGGGACAACAAAGCTGCGAGATTCCGCCTAGCAGTAATCACGGTGATCGGAGCGATAACGGCGGCATACGTTGGGAACCGGTACGCCGTTCCAGACGACGACCGACATCTCGGCACAACGGGACCTCTAATCCTTATCCTAGTTGGAACACTCGGTATCATTAGCTTGAGCGACATACCGAAGCCCATTGAGAAATGGTACTACGCGAAGGTGCGCGCGTGTGAACGTCGCAAGAAATTGAAAACCACACAGGTCACACAACGCTAGCCGGTTCGCCCCGTAGGTCTAGTCATCGACCGGCATTCACGTACATAAATACTCGCACGTTCACGAATCTTCGCCCACCGTTACATATCCATCCGGCACCGCAACGTATGCGGCAAACGGGCTCTCTGCAAATGGCTTCGTCATCCCGTGCTCGCCGGCGAAGACGACTAGCATCGTCCGCAACAGAATATGAACATCCAGCGCGAAGCTACATCGCCGCACATATGCAATGTCATACAAAATCCGCTCATCCCACGAGACCATCGCGTTTCCGTACACCTGCGCGAGTCCTGAAATCCCCGGTCTTGCAAGAAGTCGCTGACGCCGAAAATCGTCGTACGCTTCCACTTGGTCCATCAGCGTCGGACGCGGACCCACCAGAGACATCTCGCCGCGAACCACGTTGAAGAGTTGCGGAAGCTCATCGATTTTGGTGCGGCGCAACAACCGACCCAGCGAAGTAATCTCGGGATGATCCAGCGGCACGAGTTCTTTCGGATCGGGTTTGCGACCGCCCCGCATCGTCCGAAACTTGGTTAAACGAAAGCGGACGCCACCCCGCCCGCCGCGATCCTGCGTGAAAAAGACCGGCCCGCGACTCGACAGCTTCACAAGAATCGCCGTAACCACAAAAAGCGGCGACAGAACGATCAAGAGCAACAGCGAAGTCACTAAGTCGAACCAGCGCTTCAACCCGCTCGCCCAAAGCGTCTTTGAAATCTCACCCAATCGGTCAGCCATCAAAACGTCCGTAACAAAGTCCCGGTGAGAATCCTCTCAAGCGCTCGCACCGCAAGACGTGGGGTCAATCATACCTGCGCATACCCGCGTCCCAACGTCTACGAGAAACATCGGACCAACCCCCGCCGCTAAACCTGTCCAACCGCCCGAGCATTGGACACGACCCCATCAGACCGCTATCGTCCCCACCATTCGCGTCTGCAGTACCTTAGTTTCGGAGCATCGCCAGCATATGTTCGGAAGGATGGCCCAAAGAATCGCCTACGGAGCACTGGCGATCGCTTCCGTCGTCGGGCTGTTCCTCGCGGACGCCGAAATCGCAGCATGGGCAGCTGGCGAAGCAGCCCCCCTCTCAGAAATTCTCGGCGACGCACCCGCGAACTCTCCGATCCTTCGACTGCTGAGTCGCGGAAACCTCATTCCGCTCCTCATCCTTGCCGCGGTGTTACGGGCGTCCGCAGAACTCATGTCGCTGTTCGAGGCGACCGGAGCGAAGCCCAACCGGTGTTTTGCCTATCTCATGGTGGCTGCCCTCGCCGCTGCGCCGTGGTTTTCCGCCGCTGGCTGGCTTGGCTCGGACGTCGCCTCTCAGGAAGGGCTGTATTGGCCACTGGTCCTGATGATCGTCGGCACGCTCGGCGCGGCGGTGTTACACGTCCTTCGCGGCAAACCGGAAGGCACGTTCCGCGACGTCGGGTCCACCGTCTTCGTCATTGTTTATCTCGGATTCTTGGGGTCATTCGCGTTGCAGATTCGATCCGGGGCTGACGTCCCCCAGCAGACAGGCGTCTGGTTCCTCCTCGTCACGGTCCTCGTCACGAAAGCCGCCGACATCGGAGCTTATTTCACAGGCACGGCCATCGGGCGAACCAAGCTCTGCCCGAACATCAGCCCGGCGAAATCCGTCGAAGGGCTGATCGGAGGCCTGGCGACGAGCATCGCCGTCGCGACCCTTTTCGCCGCCTCGCATTCGATCGCCCTTTGGGCAGGCACATATGAGAACCTCATCGCGTTCACCAGCGAACTCTCCCGATTCTTCGTCCACAACGATGGCACACAGTCCGTCCGATGGGTCGCGGTTATCATTTTCGGACTCTGCGTGTCGGCTGCGGGGCAATTTGGTGATTTATTCGAATCTTGCTTGAAAAGGGACGCTGGAGCTAAAGATTCGGGCAACCTCATACCGCAATATGGGGGTATACTAGACTTGATCGATAGTCCTGTTCTGTCGCTGCCGGTAGCCTGGTTCTTTTTGACCGCCGTTTGGTCAATCGGTTAGCATGGCGACGCGGGCGGGGCGTTAAAAGTGGGGCAACTGCGGGGGTGTCAGGGCGAGTCACGCCGCGACACGATTCCGCGACGAAAGACTTGGACATTCACATAACGATAGAAGACCCGACCCGGCGCGGAACCCTCTACGGAAACTCAGACCACAACCTCCGCCTCATCCGCACCGCATTCGATGTTAAGCTATCCGCACGCGACGGCACGTTGCACATCAGCGGCAGAAGCAGCGCAGCCAAACGCGCCGCCCAAGTATTTGAAGAGTTGCAATCAACGCTGCGCAATCGGGCGGACCTCCCGGAAGACCTCGTTCACGACGCCATCGACCGCGCGAAGAGAAACGGCGTCTCGCCCGAGGGCGGCGCTGTCGAAGTTTTCCTATCGAACACAACGATCAGCCCGCGGACCGATGGCCAACGTCAGTACATGGACGCCATCCTCGAAAGCGACCTCACCTTTTGCCTTGGCCCCGCCGGGACGGGCAAGACTTTTCTTGCGGTTGCGGTCGCACTCTCGATGCTCAAGTCCGGAAAGATTAAACGCATCGTACTCGCGCGACCCGCCGTCGAAGCTGGCGAAAAACTTGGCTACTTGCCGGGCGACCTCCAGGCCAAGGTCAACCCGTACCTCCGCCCCATCTTCGACGCCATGCACGACATGATGTCCTACGAGCAGATTAAACGGTTCATGCAAAACGACGTAATCGAGGTCGTCCCACTTGCGTTTATGCGAGGGCGAACCCTGAACAACGCAGTCATCATCCTTGACGAAGCCCAAAACGCGACCATCTCGCAGATGATGATGTTCCTCACGCGCCTCGGTCAGCGCGGAAAAATGATCGTTACCGGCGACGACAGCCAAAGCGATCTCGAATCAGACAAGACCAGCGGGTTAATCGACGCCGTCACGCGCCTCGAACCCGTTACCGGTGTCCGCGTTATCAGACTTGATAGAGCCGATATCGTTCGGCACCCCCTCGTACAAGATATCGTCGCCGCCTATGGAAAAGAGAAATGAAAAGTCCGATAATTGCCTGTTGGCACCGGGCGCTCATCGAAATCGCCGTTTTCGGTTCCGCGGGCCGATGCAACACGCCGATAGGCGCTACCTGTATGGATGCAGTAGTCAGGATGACCACGGTCATAGGTCAGAAATCGCTTTAAGACGATGTTGGGCTTTCTACTAAAACGACGCGGGCAACGAAAACCGCTTTTGGAGGCGAAGGCCGCAAGTCGCAGCCTCTCTGCGCGGTTCATTGCGACCGCCTTCACGCCTCGTACGCTGACCGGGGCGACGTTCCTCGTTGCGGTTGTCGCTATCGCGCTCTTCAAAGAGTCCGGCGTGAACTACGTCGTGGGTCAGCGAATCGAACAGCCCATCTACGCCAAGGTCGACTTCAGCGTCCCCGACCCGCTGCACACTAAGTCCGACCGAGAAGCGGCCCGCGCCAAGACACCCAGTTACTACAAACTGACCGACACCGCGCTGACGTACGACCGCATTCGCGCAGACCTCATGCGACTTTACCAGATGGCAGTCGAAGCGGATTCGTATGAGGCGTTCGCCACCGCGCTCAGCGACGCGAAGTGGCCCGCCGATCAGAGAGCGTACGACCGCCTGCGCGCGCTCATTGACCTTCCCAACGACGAAGGCAGGAAAAAGTACCAGGGGTGGATCAACAAGCTCCCGCTAGAAGACCAGCACATCGTGCAGAACCTCTCCGGTGAAGCGCGCGACCCGCAAAGTCTCGCCGATTTTATTAACCTGACCTCCACCGGCGAAAAAGCGACCACAGTCAAGATGTCGCACGCCGAGTTGATCCCGCAGAATAACGAACGCGCGCTTCAGGGCATTGCCAGCTTTCTCGCAAGGCGATTGCCCGCCTTTGAGCTGCGCCCGACGGTCGAAGCGATCGTCCTTGCGACCTTCAGCGAACAACCGACCATCATCTTCGATCAAGAACGCACGCAGACCGCTATGCAGGAAGCGGCTGACCAGACGCCCGAAGCCATCGCCACCTACGAGGCGGGTCTAGCGTTCATCGCGCCTGGAATCATCGGGACCAAAGAATATCAACTGCTCCTCGCCCATCACGATGCCCACCAGGCATTCATGGGCCAGGACACTCCGCAAGCGAGCGAACTGCGACGCGAGTGGCTTCTCCATCAGGTCGGCATGGTCGTCCTTGTCCTCACGTTGGCCATCGGTCTGCTCGCCTATGTCAGCACCTACGAGCTTGGCATCTACACCGATCGAAGACGAACCCTCGCGTTTTTCGCCCTCATCTTTGCGACCGTCTTCACTGTCGCCATCGTTGACGCCCGCGTGCCGGGCTACCCCGAACTCATACTCGTCCCGTGTCTGACGCTGGTCATGACGCTCGGGATCGTCTTTCGACGCCGTTTCGCGCTTGGGGCGGCGTGCATCACGTCACTGCTCGCGGGCGTCCTCGCCGACGGATCGCTGACTCTTCTGTTGGTCGTACTTACCGGCGTCGCAGCGGCTGCGTACCAACTCGACGACGTTCGATCGCGCACAAAGCTCATCCGCATGGGCGCAATCACCGCAGCCATCGTCTTTCTCACGACTGCCGCCGCCAACCTGCTCGAAAATCAAACGCTCGCCCATGCGCTCGAACGATCGATCTTCAGCGCGGTCGGAACCTTGATTTCCGCCTTCGTTGTCTCCGGCATGTTGCCGTTCATTGAAGCAGCCTTTAACGCAGCCACCTCGCTCGCGCTATTGGAATGGCGAGACCCCACCAAACCGCTTCTGCAACTTCTCGCGCGCGAAGCGCCAGGCACGTACAACCACTCGCTCGTCATCGGAACCATGGCAGAAGCTGCCTGCGAGAAAATTGGAGCGAACGGACTCCTCGCACAGGTCGGTGCGCTCTATCACGACATCGGGAAAATTCACCGACCCGGATACTTCGCCGAAAACCATGAGGGTCGCATCAGTCGCCACGAAAACCTCGCGCCAACGATGAGCTTGCTCATTATCCTCGGGCACGTTAAAGACGGTCTCGACCTCGCAAAACAGTACAAACTACCTAAGGTGCTCCGCCGGTTCATCGCCGAACACCACGGAACCACCGTCGTGCGATACTTCCACCGCGCCGCGAGCGACAAACAGGTCGCCAGCGGTAAGCACGACCGCCAGGTCGCAGAGGCAGACTTCCGCTACGGCGGACCCAAACCACGAACCAAAGAATCCGCCGTTCTCATGCTGTGCGACGGCATCGAAGGTGCGGTTCGCGCTCTTGCGGACCCATCCGTCGGGCGCATCGAGGGCGTCGTGCAACAGATCGTGTCCGACCGACTCAACGACGGTCAATTCGACGAATGCGACATCACCCTTCGCGAGATTCGCGTCGTCGAAGGATCGCTGGTCAAAACACTTTGCAGTGTTTACCATGGCCGCGTCGCTTACCCCAAGGCGCAAAAAGAAACCGAACAGCAAAAGCAGCCAGCAAGGATGAGCGGGTAGCGCAACATGACAATGCCATCGCCCATCGAAGACGAACCTCCGCTCCAAATCACCTTCACGCATCTCCACGAAGGTGCGAAGGCTTGCGAAACGACCCTGCGCCGCACCGCTGACGCAACACTGAGCAACCAGAACATCGACCGCGCAAACATCAACATCGCCATCGTCTGCGATGATGAAATCGCCCTACTCAACGAAAAACATCTGAACCACAAGGGTCCGACCGACGTCCTGAGCTTCAATCTCTCGGGCGGCGGCGACAGCACGCTCGAGGGCGAGCTTGTCGTCTCCTTCGACACAGCCAAGCGCGAAGCGGATCGGCGAGATCACACCGTCGAGGCGGAACTCTCGCTCTACATCGCCCACGGTCTCCTTCACCTGATCGGCTTTGACGACGCAACCGAAGAACAAGCGAACAAGATGCACAAAATCGAAGACACGATCCTCACATCAATTGGATTGCAAGCGATTTATAGTACCAGTGACAGGTTGGAAACTCAGTAGATGACAACAACGCCAATCATCAACCTCAACGCCCCTCGAACCATAGCGAAGCGAGCACGCGCCGACCATGCAGATTGGTCTTGCGCGACGCCGAGAGCAACGAACGTCTGCGAAGAGGCACCGGCGTGAGTAGTTGCGGTCTATGGGTCGGACTTGGGTCGATCATTCTATTGCTACTTTCCTCAACGCTGAATCTCGCGCTGCGCAGACCGTCGCGCGGACGTATCGCCGATGAATTCGAAAACTCAGACAAAGACGGCGCGTTCGAGCGATTCCTCCAAGACCGCCCCGCCTATATGCTCTCCACCGCAGTCCTCCGATCGATCTCCGTCGTCGCCCTCCTGCTCTCTGGGGTCTTTGTCTCACTCGGCGAGGGTCAGACCGTCGATACTACGCAACTTCTCCTCGCAACAAGCGCCGCATGGGTTGCTTTGCTGATTTTCGGCGTCGCGATCCCGTACGCATGGGCCAAGTACGCCGGTGAATGGCTCGTCGTGAAATGCCTTTGGCTACTCGCCTTTTCGCGACTGATATGCACCCCAATCCTCGCCATTCTCAGCATCTTTGACCCCATCGTGCGACGTCTCGCGGGAGTCCCCGTGCAAGACCCGACCTCCTTCGCCGACGATCTCGAACAGGAAATTCTCAATGTCGTCTCTGAAGGCGAGTTGCACGGCGCGGTCGACGAAGGCGAAAAGGAAATGATCGAATCGGTCATCGAACTCGGCGACATGCGCGTCGAGGAGATCATGACTCCCCGCACCGAAGTCATCGCCCTCCCGGTGGAGGCTGACCTCGATGCGGTCCTCGACCTTATTCGCACGAAAGGGCATTCGCGCATCCCCGTTTACGAAGAGACCATCGATACCGCACTTGGCATCCTCTACGCAAAAGACCTGCTAAGAAGAGACCCCGACTCACCGTTTGAACTTCGCAAGCTGATGCGCAAGGCGTTTTACATCCCCGAGTCAAAACCGGTCCCCGATCTGCTGGCTGAATTAAAAAAACAAAAGGTCCACATGGCCATCGTCTTGGACGAATACGGCGGAACCGCAGGAATCGTCACCCTTGAAGACATCCTCGAAGAACTCGTTGGCGAACTGGCGGACGAATACGAAACCCCCGAACCGATCGGTATCGAAAAAGTCAACGACACGACCTATGAAATCGATGCCCGCATGAGGATCGACGACCTCGAAGACGAAATCGATATCGAAATCCCGGACGACAGTGATTATGAAACGATAGGCGGGTTCGTCTTCAGCAAACTCGGTCGAATTCCGCGTGTCGGCGAGACTTGTGAGCATGAAAACATCGCCCTGGAAGTCATCGCGGCCGAACCAAGACGCATCACGCGACTCCGCATGACCATCACCCCACAAAACGGCGACGATCGCGACGAGTAGCGGACTCTAGCGCACGCGCATACTAACCGTAGCGGCTCGATTCTTCCGCCCCCCCTTTACCAAGGGAGGATTGAGGGGCGTTGCACGCTACACTTGAGACCGCTCTGGTACAACTACTTTCCGCTGGCTACGCCGCTACTTCGCTGATCGTGCAGCGCCCGCAAGACGTCGCGCTGCTCAATAATACCCACGACCTTCCGCGAACCTTCACCCTCCACAACCGGAAGCGACCCGACGTCACCACCGCGAAACTCCGACATCACATCCTCAATCGTCATGTCAGCAGGGACCGTGTTCGAAGATTCATCCGCAACGTCAACAGCCGTGATCAACTTCGACAACAGCGGATCAAAGATCACATCGCGAAGGTCGCGAAAATGAATCACGCCGACAAGCTGCTGCGCCTCGTCGATCACCGGGAAGTGATTAAACCGCGACGCTTCCACCGAGTGCAGCACCGACGTAAAGTCCGCGTTCGAGCGAATCGTCTGAATGTTTGTACGCATCACATCCTTCGCACAAAGCGGACCGTCGCTGGTCTGCGTCACAACCGGACCCAGCCCCACCGTGCGGCGAAGTGCCTGCCACGTCAGCGCAAGAATCGAACCCCCGCTTTCCGAACCGCCACCACTTCGCCGAAGAAGCGTCACGGCCTTGACCTCCCCCGCCTCCTTTACGATCCACTTAATCAACAGCGGACCGCAAACCTCAAAGATCACCACCGAACCCAGCGCAACCGTCACAAAGCGCCTCGCCCACTCGTTATCCCACTGCTTTTCAACAAAGTCGGCGAGACCAATGATGACGGCTGCCTGACAAAGTAGCGCAAGACCAAGCGTTGAACCAAGCTCATCCACCGATCCCGAACGACGAATCCCCCATCGCGCTCCTACCGCCTTCCCCGCGATTCGACAAACGACATAAGCAACCCCGACAAGCTGAAAATCTTTCAAATCAGAAAGATGAAGCTGATACCCCGCCATCACAAAAAACCCGATCAGAATCGGGCGACTGACCAATTGAAGAGGCTCTTCCAGCCGGTCCGGATCGATCGCAATATTCGCAAACGTCGCACCGAAGAAGATAGCTGTCAGCAAGAAATTGTAAGACAGACCGTGATTGTCGCGCAGCCACCCCTCGCCCGCCCCCAGCACAATCAGTGTCGCAACAAGAATCAATAGCGTGTCATTCTGATGCAGTTTCGCGTGAATCACACTCACGGAGAATCCGATCACGACGCCAAACGCAGCACTCCCGATCGTTGCCACTGCAAGATCAAGCCAAACACTACGCTGCGACTCAACAACCCCGTCCAGCAACCCCGTCATCGCAAAGAGCGTAAACGCAAGATAAAAAAGAATGATGCACGCGATGTTGTTCAAACCCGTCAAGCTCAGAATCGTGTCCGAGACGGAACCCTTCGCGTCGTACTCGCGCAATACGAAGAGCGTCGCCGCCGGCGCGGTGGCCATTGACCCGATCGCAAGCAGCGCCGCAAACGCAGCCACCGTCGCCACGGCCGTCTCTCCGCGAATCACCAGACCCGCCAGAAAAACACCGACAAAGACAAACACGAGACTCGCCCCCGCTTCGCCGATCGAAATCTTCGACAAACGACTCCCAATCGCCCGCAAATGTCGAACCTCAAAAACCCGCCCGATCGAAAAGAGAATAATTCCCAACCCGAGGTCTTTGATCGCTTTCAGCGGAACAAACGCATCCGCCAGTCGTGCAGACGTCTCCGCGTTTTCCGACGTACCCAGCGCAAAAAGTAACCCCAGCTTCACCGCCGCCCCGGAAAACAAATACCCCACAACACGCGGAACGCGAAACGCGTGCGCAACGTACCCACCCAGAATCGCCGCCCCCAGGAGCAACCCGAACAAAAGCCCAGGCCCGGGTACAAGCGCAAGAATGTCAGGAACGTATCCCAAAAGACCTGGAATCAAACCGACTCCTAAAAGTTACCGACGAGCACCCGCCAGCGTAACACTCAGTCGCACATCCGCTCCATCACGCAACACAACAACGTCCACAGCATCACCGGGCTTGTTCTTGCGAGTCGCAGCCATGTAGTCATACACGTTCTCAACCGACTTACCACCGATCTGAACAATCCGGTCGCCCGCCTTGATCCCGCCCAAATCAGCAGGCCCATCCGAACTAACCGCGTCAACCGCCATCCCGCGTTTACCGTCATCACCGTAACTCGGCGTCAACCCCATCACCACACGATAAACAGGTGTCCTCGCTGCGGCTGGCTTTTTCTTGACTTTCTTGGGCTGTACGAACGCAACACGCTCATCGCGCGTCGCGAGATCAACCGTCACGTCCGCTACAAGTTGCGTAATCTTCGCACCCGCCTGCGCATTGATCAAATGCGCATCGTCCGAGGGCTTGTGATAGTCGGTATGAGCACCGCTGTAGAAATGAATCGCCGGAACGCGCTTGCGATCAAACGACGCATTGTCGCTACGTCCACCCATCCCGCCGGCGAAGGCGGCCTCTACTCCGTTGCGCTCCGCATGAGATCGAACCAGCGCTTCAAGGCCCGCCCCGGTATCAGCTCCGAGCACCTGCACCGTCTTCGCACCCGGTTGCACGCGCCCGATCATGTCCATGTTCACCATCGCCGCGATTTTCTTCAGACCGATCGCGTCGCTATCCACAAAGTGTTTGCTCCCATGCAACCCCGACTCCTCCGCCGTGAAAGCGATGAAGAGCACACTCCGATCTGTCGGGGGACCGGCGGCGATCATCCGGGCAGACTCAATCAACCCGCTCGTCCCCGACGCATTGTCGTCCGCCCCGTTATGAATCTGCGGCTTATCCGAGTCGCTGACGATTTTCCCCTTGCTGAACCTCCGCATCATCGGGGCACGAATCCCAAGGTGATCGTAATGCGCCCCGACAACAACGTACTCATCCGCATGCGACCCGCTCCCTCGACGAACGCCCATCACGTTTCGCGTCGGAGCACTTTTCGTCTCAAAACCAGCCTTCCCGCTGGCCATCACATGCGCAACCTGACTCGACGCATTCTCTCCGCGATCGAGCTTTTCCTGCAACTCGTCCAGCGTCCCAACGCGACCGGCTTGTAGCACCGCGTCGGCCATCTTGCGCGTGATGTGCATCGCGGGAATCCCATAGTCATCCGAACCGTGCGAAACGAACCGCGTAAGCGTGTCGCCCCATTCCGGAAGCGGCGAAGGAGTCACAACGAGCACCGCCACCGCCCCGAGGTCTTTCGCATTGTAAATCTTGTTCCGAAGCATCGAGCTTCGCGTGGTGTTTCCCTCTTTGTCCGCCCATGACGCCGGCTCGCCGTCGAACAGCAGCGCCACCGAACCCTCAAGATCAACCTGATCGAAGTCGTTGTAACCCTTATCCTGGTTCTCGATCCCGTATCCGACAAACGTTAGATCGACCTTGAACGCCCCATCAGACGAGAAGCTAAACGGAATAAAGTCCACCCCCTTTTTCCGGTCAACGGAATCCCCCGACAGCGCTAGTTGGCTCGCGTTCGT
>JAJRUK010000013.1 GCA_024277835.1 Planctomycetota bacterium
CCCGTCGAAATCGTCCACGCTGTAACTGAGCGAAACCTGAGCGAGCTTCGGCGTCTGCATGATCCAAAACGCCTTGATGTGCGGAATGTTGGGGCACATGACCCGCGAGATCGCAAGCGTCTTCAAGTCCGTCAGACCGTCTGGACCGGGCAAATGCGAAAGGTCGCTACCGTCGGGAATAAACGATAGCGGGATCACGCAGTTGAAATGAGCCATCCGCGATCGCAAACTTTCCTCTTGATGCTCGCGAAGTTTGACAAGATGCGCAACGCGCTCGGCTGGCGTTTCGATGTGGCCATAGAGCATCGTCGCATTCGTGAAAATTCCAAGCTTATGCGCGGTGCGATGAACCGCGAACCATTCTTCCTCGCCGACCTTGTTCATAAACGCTTCTTCGTGAACCCGATCGTCGAAAATCTCCGCACCACCACCCGGAAGACTGCCCACGCCCGCATCCCGCAACTGCGAAAGCACCTCAGCGATCGACAGGCGAGGCTTGGCGATGCGCGAGAAGTGAATAATCTCAATCGCGGTAAAGGCTTTGATGTGCATATGCGGACACGCTTCTCGAATCGCCCTGCACATGTGCGTATAATAAGTAAACGGCAACTTGGGATGCAACCCGCCAACGATATGCACCTCCGTCGCCCCGCGAGCATAAGCAACTTTCGCCCGCTCAACAATCTCATACACAGAAAGCTCGTACGAATCGCTCGTGTCCATCGAGATCGCGGATTCGCTGAGTGTCGCTATTTCTTCAGAGGTCGCGCACGCGTCACCGTCGCCCATCTGACTCCCCCCCTTCACAAGGGGGGGCTGGGGGGGGTCTTCAGTGGCACCACCCTTCACATAAGGCCTGTAGAACGAGCAAAACTTACACCGAAGCACGCAGAAATTCGTATAGTTGATATGACGGTTGATGTTGTAGTACGTCATCCGACCATGCAGACGCTCGCGAATGATATTGGCAAACTCGCCGAGCGTGTGAAGGTCCGGCGACTCGTACAGCGCAAGCCCCTCCTCAACCGAAAGAAACTCACTCGCAACGATCTTCGCTCGCAAGTCCTGAACTGTCGATGATGCAATCATGGTCAATCGTTACGCGGGCAACTTCCCCAGCTCCTCCTGAATCATCGCAACCAGAGGAGCCAGTGTATCATACGAAAAGTCAAACTTCGCCCCCGCACTTTCAAAAAGCTCCGGCAATGGACGCGAGCCACCAAGGGCGAGCGCTTTGCGATAGTTCGAAACCGCCGCCGCGTAGTCATCCTTCGAGTTTCGCCAGACCTGTAGCGCCCCCAATTGCGCAATCGCATACTCAATATAATAAAAAGGCACCTCGAACAGATGAAGCTGCTTGTGCCAGCGATACGCCAGCGCATCCTCGTAGCCACTGAAATCAGCAATCCCGCCAAACCGCTGATGCAGCGATAACCACTGATCTTTCCTGGCTGCCCGATCGTGCGTCGGGTTCGTGTAAATCCAATGCTGAAAAGCGTCGATTGTCGCAACCCACGGGAACAACCCGATCAACCCCTCCAATTCCTGCCGCTTCGCCCGCGCCTTTTGCTCTTCGTCATAAAACTCATCGAGAAAATCAATCGCCAACAGTTCCATCCCCATCGACGCAACCTCAGCAAACTCAATCGGACTGCTACGATAATTCAACAGCGCATCGTCCCTTGCAGCGTAACTATGAAAAGCGTGCCCGCCCTCATGAATCAGCGTGCTAACGTCGCGCTGCAACCCGACCGCGTTCATGAAAATAAACGGATGACGACCCTCGTCGTACGTCGCCTGATACCCGCCCGGCGCTTTCCCCTTGCGACTCGCAAGATCGAGATACCCCTTTGTGTTCATATCATCAAACTGATCGCCCAACGCCGGGTCAACCCGATGAAAAACACGCGACCCCTTCTCGCATAGTTCGCTCGGCTCTGCAAACGGTCGAAGCGGTGGCCTCGACTTCACATCGACCGCCAGATCCCACGGACGAAGCGTATCAAGCCCAAGCGTCTTCGCCCGCTGCTTCTGTAACTCGCGAACCGCGGGCACAACCGCCCTTTCCACCGCGTCGTGAAACGCGAGGCAGTCATTGGCTGAGTAGTCGAAACGCTGTTTCACCTTGAACGCGTACTCGCGATAATCCGCGCAGTCAGCATTGCCCGCCATCTTGTGTCGCAGCGCAATGAGCTGATCGAAAATACCTTCGAGCTTGTCAACGTCCTGTGCGCGACGACGCCACTCCACCTCCCACGCAGACTGTCGAGCACTCCGATCCGTTTTTTCTGCATACAGACCAAGCTGCTGCATCGTCTGCTCTTTGCCATCGAGCGTGACCATTTGAGCGCCACTGACTTCCTGATACTGCTGCTCAAGCTTTGTTTCGTCGGTCTGAAGGGGAACGTTCTCCTCTCGAAAAACCTCAACGCCCGCGCGAACACTACGATCAAGCACCGCGTAACGATCCTTGGGCAACTCCGCCGCCGCCTTCGACTTGGTGTAGCGAACGTCGAGCGCATGACACGCAACCTTGAACTGCGGTGCGATGTTCTCAACGAAATCCAAGAACGCCGTCTTGCGAGACTCGTCATCCGTCTGACACGTCATCTTCACATGGCGATCCGTCCCGACCTCCGAGACAGCGGCTGCAAGCTCGCTGTAATTCTCAAGCCAGACAACCATCTGATCGACCGTATCAATCGGCGCGTCGCTGAGACGATCAAAATAGGGAGCAATCTTCTCCCACGAATCTAACACATCGTCAGCCGCGACGAACTTGCGTGGATAATCCAGTTGTGGCATAAAGCGTGAACCCTCCGTGGCACTTTCTAAGCGTAACTATGAAGCCCCGTAATTACAAAATTAACCGCGATCCAGTTGAACATCATCACCTCGAACCCGACAAGCGCGAGAATCGCCGTCCAAAACGCGCGATCTTTCACCTTCAGTCGAACGTGAATCAAAACGAGAAAAATCAAGAATGTATTGAGTGCAAAGACTTCTTTGGGATCCCATCCCCACGGACGACCCCACGAATGATCCGCCCAGATCGCACCCATCACAATTCCCGTCCAGAGCATGATAAACGACAACTCAACCAGTACCATCGTCGCCCCATCATACACTTGGGCAACCGTCGGTTTTTCTCCTGTCAACATCGCCCCGCCCCCCATCAGCGCCGACGCACCACCGCTCGCAGCACGCTCGACCTTCGCACCGGCCAGTCGCCGATCCCGAGCGCCGAGCGCCTCAAGCATAACCACAAAAAGCGAGCTCCAAAAAGCACCGGCTGTCGCGAACAGGGTATTGCCTGATAGACCATACTTTTCGTGAGCGATCACATGCATCAAGAGCAAGTACGCTGAATAATTCAAGACCACAAGCGCAACCGGCAGCAGAAAAAGCCTCACTTTCGGGATCGTCCCATCGTCCCACGCCTTGCACCAGCGATGCCGAAGCAACAGAAGCGACGGAATGCACGCCAGACCGATGACCGCGTAACCCCAGATGATCATGTTCGTGTGAATGTATAACCAGACATCGTTCAGCGCCGCCATTTTGTTGCTGATACCCGAGTCGAGCGCAGCCGGAAGAAAATACGCCGCCATCAGCGCCCCCATCGACATAACGGCAGACCCAAGCGCAAACAGATCGCGAAAGGCAGTCTTTCGCACCATGTACTCAAGGATGATCGCAAGCACCCCGCCCATCCACGCAGCCGTCGTCACCGCCTCGAACATATTCGAGTTAGGCCAGCGCCCCGAAATGTACCAGCGAATCCCGATCGAGGCCGTCTGCGCCAAAAACGCGACAACAAACAGAAGCATCCCGACCGCGCGAGCGCCGTCCCATTTGTAAATCACCGACATCGTAAGCGGCACGACCGCCACCAGATACAACAACCAGACCCAAGTCATGCTCTTATAGCGAAAATACCAGCTCTCCATCGACAGGCGATCGACTGACGGGTAAAGAC
>JAJRUK010000249.1 GCA_024277835.1 Planctomycetota bacterium
TCGGAAGAACCGCGAACACCCGGTTAGCTGTGATGGCCAGAGTTGCATTTCCGATCGCTATTCTTGGTGTCGTTGGGCTGGCCGTATCGGATCGTCATCAACTGAACGGGTTTGTGAATCGAACGACATCGCGACTTGGCGTGGCGATCTCGCAAATCGCCCAAGACCCCGCACTCGCAGACGGTGACGCGTCGATCTTCATGACGCCCTCGACCTACTGGCGATATCGGATTTTGTTTCCAGAACGGCTTCGCACTCGGCTCGCCGTCTCAGCAGACCCCGATGCGCCTGATTGGTGGAAGCAAACAACGACCGACATCACGAGTCGATTTGCACCTCTTCCATCGCCGCAAGACGCCTACCTGATCGCGACCCCGACGCAGCTTCGAGGTATCCCCGAACAATGGGACTACGGCATTTCACTCCCCGCACAGCGACTGAAACCCTGGCAAGCAGCCTCCCCCCGAACCATCATCGCCCGCCTGCCGAATCGCACGATTCAGGCAGTCGCCGCCGATCGAGCCGTGAAAAACAGGCTCCTGGTCCTCCTGGGCGGGCTTCAAGAACGTCAAGAACTCGCTGCGGGTCGACCATGACCCCCGAAAAACCCTCACCCAACCTCTTCAAGCGCGTGTCCTGCGAGTCCGATAGATTATCGGATCAAAACGCAACCGGTCCGCGCGCGAACAAGCGATAGAGAGGAACGCTTTGACAACAATCATCGAGACAGCTCAGCAGAAAGCGACGGGCCAATCGCCCCAGACGCAGCGCGTCTATCTCGACGCACCCATCGCATCATCAGACCCAGGTCGCAAGGTCAAGCAGACCTCGGGCGTCACTGTCATCGTCCCGGTTTTCAACGAGCAAAACGGCGTCGCAGCCACCCTCGACGATCTCGTTGAAAACCTCCAGGCGACCGGCAGACCTTTTGAGATTCTCGCGGTCAACGACGGCTCACACGATCGAACGGGCGACGTGCTCGAATCCTATCGGACAGACGCCCCGCTTCGCGTTTTGCATAACGCGCAGAACCGTGGCTATGGTTGGTCGCTCAAGCGAGCGGTACTCGAAGCCAAATACGAAATCATCGCCATCACCGACGCGGATGGCACCTACCCCAACCATCGATTGGGCGAATTGATCAACGGCATGGAAGATCATGACATGGTCGTCGGTGCGCGGACGGGTGCGAAAGTGGCCATCCCGCTGATCCGCAGACCGGCGAAGTGGTTCATTACGCAACTGGCGACCTACCTGACGGGCGTTCGCATTCCCGACCTCAATAGCGGCCTGCGTGTGATGAAAAAGACGCAGATTAAGCGTTTTATCAAGCTCCTTCCGGACGGGTTCAGCTTCACCTCGACGATCACGCTCTCGCTTCTGAGTCATGGGTACGACGTCAAGTACATCCCGATCAGCTACGCAAAGCGAATCGGAAAAAGCTCGATCCGCCCGATCCACGACACGCTCAACTTTATCAATCTCATCGTTCGCACAGTCATGTATTTCAAGCCGCTGAAAATCTTCGCGCCCATTAGCGCGATACTGATGGCCAGTGCGATTACAGCGGCAGTGGGGTCTAAGATTGTCTTCGGGCAGGTCGCCGACGTGACTTCCGTCACGCTTGCGATGGCATCAATTCAAACGCTCGCGATCGGGCTACTCGCTGATTTAATTGAAAAACGCTCGCCCGCATTCGGGTAAGGCTAGAGAACTCCAATGACACAAGCACTACCGGTAATTGCCTCGAACAACGAAACGTCGTCGGTCATCCAAGATCAGACGGACAAGAAATGGCGCGTGTTGCTGATCAATCCGCCCCGTTTCAGCGAACTAATCGGAAAGAATCCCGCCATTGTCGAAAAGCACCGCGGGTTTAATCCGCCGCTGGGAATCCTTTCCCTCGCGGGCTACTTGGAAGAGCATTCCGATTTCTCGGTCGACCTCATCGACGCTCAGCCAAAGGGCTACTCGCACAAACAACTTGAAACGATCCTCGAAGACCGCACGGCAGACATCGTTGGCATCACGGCCATGACGTTTACGTTGATCGACGTCCTTAAAACCGTGCGTACCATCCGAAAGGTCATGCCCAATGCCAAAATCATCTTGGGCGGACCGCATGTGCATCTCTACCCCGAGGAAACGATCAGACATCCCGAAGTCGATTTTCTCCTACAGGGAGAGGGCGAAATCGCCTTCCTGCAGCTACTCAACAACCTCGACAACCCGGCCTCATGGTCCCAGATCAAGGGGCTGGTCTATCTCGACGATGACGGAAAAACGATCGACAACGGCATCGCCCCGAGCACAGAAAACCTCGACGCCCTGGGCATACCCGCACGGCATTTGCTCGACGTGGACGATTACACCTCACTATTAGGGCGCGACAACGTCATTACGACCATGTTCACCTCGCGAGGATGTCCCTATCGATGCACCTTCTGCGACCGACCGTTCTCTCCGGTCTTGAGCGGGTTCCGATGGCGAAGCGCGACACACGTCGCCGACGAAATGGAGCGTTGCATCGAACTCGGTATCAGCGAAGCGTTTATCTACGACGACACCTTCACCGTGCGACGCGACCGCGTCTTTGAGCTTTGCGACGAAATCCTGCGACGCAACATCAAGTTTCGCTGGGACGTTCGCGCGCACGTCAACACAATGACGCCGGAATTACTGGCACGCATGAAAGAGGCGGGCTGTGACCGAATTCACTACGGCGTCGAGTGTGGGAATGACCGGATGCTCAAGGTTATCAAGAAGAACGCCACAATCGCGAAGGTGCGAGAGGTCGTCGCCGCCACCAAAGCGGTCAACATGGAAGTGCTCTGCTACTTCATCATCGGTCAGCAGACCGAGCAAGCCTCTGACATCGCCGACACGATGAAGCTCGCGCGCGAGCTTGATCCAAACTACGCACACTTCACGATCTTCTGCCCCTACCCGGGTACAGAAATCTACGCCGAGGGACTCAAGTCCGGCGTCATCAAACAAGACGTCTGGCGAGAGTTCTCGCTCAACCCGCGTGACGGTTACGAGTTGCCCGTATGGGAAGAAAACTTCACGCGGCACGAGCTGCGCGAGATGCTCGTGAAATGCTACAAGTCCTTCTACCTTAGGCCACGATACGTCGCGAGAAATCTGCTGCGAATCCGCAGACTCGGCGAGTTCAAACGCAAACTACGGGCCGGCCTATCCGTCGTCACAATGACCGCCAATCAGAAGCTCTACAACCCCGCCAAGATGGCCAGGAAGGCGCGCGACATTGTTCCGGCGGCGTCGTATGAGGTATCGAGCTAGCGCCGAGCGTGAGGCTGTCCTTGCTGCTCCCTGCGACCCAAACTGGCGCACCAAAGCTCAAACAAAAAGAGAGGCCGCCCCGGAGGGCGGCCTCTATCGTTAAGACCTAACAATCAGCGAGTCAGCCGCGGTCGCCCGCAGTGAATCGCTCAACCA
>JAJRUK010000250.1 GCA_024277835.1 Planctomycetota bacterium
GACCTTGTGCATCCTTCGGCATCTCGCGCGGACGTTCAGGCGTTTCTTGAGCGCCACGTCGCGGCTGACAAAGCGAAAGAGACCTGCCTGGTCCTGGAAACGTTCAGAGCAGCACCGAAGGCGGCGAAAACGGCGCGCAAGAAAGTGGTAAAAAAGGCATCGCCTAAGAAGAAGGCTGCCAAAAAAGTAGCGAAGAAGGCGCGGGCGAAGGGCTAGTGCTGCGGGTTGGATTCAGGCGGTCGGACGGTCGATCTTCAGGCACATGCGTCTTGTCGCAGGGATGCGAAGGCGCAATGGGGTGTGGTTTTTCCGCAAAGTGAATTCGAGGGTCCACGGATGAAACGTATTGTCTCGCATTGTTTTCTGTCGCGATTGGCGCTGACGCATGGTTCGATCGCTCTTGTGCTTCTTGGCGCGTGCGCTTCGGATGGTGGACCTTCCGGACCGTCAGCCTCCACTGTTCCTACCGCAGGGCAGCTTGCTCCGGGTGTCGATCCGGCTCGCGCGTTGGCGACTCTCGACGAGCTGACACCCCCGCTTGATGCGCCTACCAGTACCGCAGAGATTGGGCCGCTCTCCGCTCGATCGCAGCGGCAGGTGACGCGCGCTACCGACCTTGTCGCACAACAGCGCTACACCGAAGCTTCAATCGCCCTGGAGCGGGCGCTGCGTTTCGATCCGGACCACCCCGACGTTCACCGCGTCTTGGCGACGTTGCATTGGCGCGCGGGCAACATCGAGCGGGCACGGACGCACGCGGCGCGTGCGCTTGAGGGGAACCCGGATGACGCTATTGCGCAATATGTTTACGGTCGATGTCAACTTCGCGACGGTCTCTCGGAGTCGGCGATCGTGTCTTTTCGCATAGCGCTGTTGTGCTCGGACTTCGGGAAGGACGTGGAGACGGCTGCCCTGACACACTACCATCTTGCGGAGTTGCTTCGCGAATCGGGATACCTGACGGCGGCCCTTTCGCAATACGATCAACTGGACGCCTTGGCGGAAACACTTCGCTCACGTGGGACGACGACCGCTGAGCTGGCTGCGATTATTTCGCGCGGGGGGGCTGCGACGGCGGAAGCACGATCGTCTATTTTTGAAAACCTCGGTCGACTTGAAGAGGCCGCGACGAGTCTCGCCGCTCTCGTTACGGCGAACCCGGACGAAACGGCGCTGGGTCGTCGTTATGTCCGGTTGCTCGCTGGCGCTGGAAAGTATGATGACGCACTTACCGCTGCACGCAAGGTTCCTGCGTTTGACGATTCGTTTATCACTCTACTCATCGATATTTACGCAAAGGCGGGGAAACCGGATGGCGTTGTGGACGATCTTCGCACGCGACTGGCGGACCAGCCGCATGTGCCACGTCTTGCGATGACGCTGGCTGATGTGTTGGTCAAGACGGATCGTCGTGGTGAGGCGATCGACGTGCTTTCAGCGTTCGTTGCTGCCAACGAAGGTACGCATGATGTCCGCTCGCGCCTTGCGAACATGCTGCTCGCCGATTCGCGCTGGTCTGACGCGCTTTCTGTCTGTGCAGACGGCATCCGAATCGCGCCGGATCGGTTTGATGAGCTAAGCGCTCCGATTCTCGCGCTTTCTTCGGACCCTGACGCGGTGGATTCAATCCTCGCAGATTCGGCCACAGGTGGCGACAATCATATCGGTTATTTTCTTCGCGGATCGCTGGCGCTATCGGTCGGCCGCACGGATGACGCGGAGGCATTGCTTGAAAAAAGCAGAGCAGAAAATCCGAACTTTGGCCCGACGCGCATTTTGCTCGCCCGATTGTACTTGAAGCAATTCCGTTACGATGAGGCGCTCTCGCTTGTTGGGGGTTCCGACGAAGAGGAACCGGCAGACGACGCAGCCCTTGAGTTGATCCGGGCGCGGATTTACGATCGTCTCGATGATGCACCGCGAGCCATGCGTCACTATCGTGCTGTTCTGCAGCTTGACCCACAAGACACGGACGCGATGTTGGCGATGGCAGAGCTTCATCTGCGCGTTCGCGAACCGCTGAAGGCACAACAGATTCTTCGTGTCTTGCTCGAAAAGCAGCCCGACCGAGATGATGCTCGCGAGCTACTTGGCGAAGCCTATCTTCGCGGCGACAAACCCGATCTTGCTCACGGAACGTTTGAAGAACTTCAGAATCGGACGACGAGTTTGACTGTGGCAGCGCGCTGCCGCATACGGTTGGACAAAGAGCTGGCGGGCGACCCGGAGGCGCAGCGCGCGGTCCTGCTTGAGGCAATCGAGAAGGGAACGCCGGACGCCGAGACCTGGATCGCAATTGCTCAAACCTACCCCGGCAACGAGCAGGCCAACCGCCGGGATGCATTTGAGAAAGCTCTTGCGCTCGACCCGACCAAGGTGGACATCGGGTTTTGGCTTGCATTGACCGAGCGGAGCCTGCTCGATTTTGAGTCATGCACAAGACGCCTCGAAGGATTGTTGCGTTTTCATCCAAACCGTCATCGATGGCGTCATCAGTTGGTCGGGATGTACATGTTGATGTTTGAGGATGACAAAGCGCTTTCGTTGGCGATGGAACCTCTCCAAAAAGAGTCGCTGTCGCGTCGTGATCGTCAGGCTTTTCGCAACGACGTTGAGGACATCCTCGGTCGTGCCGACGATGATGAGAAGCTGGTCACCACGCTCCGCAGTTGGGTTGAAAGTGATCCCGACGACGCAGCCCCCAAGCGCCGATTGGCGATTGCGCTTCGTCAACTGAAACGCTATGGCGAAGCTGCGACGATCTTCGCCGAGTTGCTCAAGGCCGATCCATCCAACCTTCAGGACCGGCAAGGATTGACGACCTGTTTGCGGGACGATGGACGCATCGCGCGTGCGGAGCAGGTGATACTGGAATGGTTGGAGGATGATCCGAAGAGTGATCACACGATCTCTCTTCTCGCATCGCATTTTGTGCTACTTGACCGATTTGAAGAGGCATTCGAGTTAACGCAGGCCCATCTCGTGCAGACGCGGAATCGCGAATGGTATCAGGGCTTTTGGCTTCGTGCGCTCAACGCGGAAAAGCGGTATTCGGATGGCGTTGAGCTTGCAGAGCGTCAACTCGATGCTGCCATGCGAGTGTTGCGAGGTAACCCGGAGCTGCGCGGTCCTCGCTGGCGCGACCATGTGCGAGACGACGAAGTAATTGACTACCCCAATGCTCCGTTTCGAGCGGAGGCGGTCGAAAACCGCGCCGCCGTCTTGCGACTTCAGCTTGCAACGGAACTCATCTTCGACAAACAATACCAGCGTGCCGAGCGAGAGCTGAACGGGTGGCTTGAGGGAGTGACGGACCCTCGTTTGCGGTCCAGGGTGCTGCTTCTGTTATCGACATGCTACACCCAGCAGGGGCATCTGGACAAAGCGGCCGATGTGATGGAACGCGTCCATCTTCTTTCACCGGAGGAACCCACGCGGAACAACGACCTGGCCTATCAGTGGATCGATCGCGGGGTGCGTCTTGATGAGGCAGAGCCGTTGGTTCGCTTCGCCCTCGGGAAAGTTCCGACCAACCCGGCGTATCTGGACACGTTCGGTTGGTTGCTTTACAAGAAGGGTGAGTTCGCCGAGGCGAGGACGTGGTTGCGACGCGCGGATCGCGCGCGGTTCGGGGGCGATCCGGTGATCATGGATCACCTGGGTGATGCGTGCTGGCGACTCGGGGCTGCGGACGAAGCGATCAAGTATTGGTCCAAAGCGGTTGAGTTCGTCGCGGATCGTGACGGAGATGAATTGGTCAACGACGACGAACGCAGAGTAAAGGCCGAAACCGGTGCGAAGATCGAGGCTGCCCGTTCGAAGGGTTCGCCCAAGGTCTCACCGCTTGCGGTTGAGTCAGAAGAATCGAACGGCAACAAGGCAACGATGACGCCCAAGGAGAAGTAACGTGTCCGGTCACTCAAAATGGTCCACCATCAAGCATAAGAAGGCTGCGCTGGACAAGAAACGCAGCAAGTCGTGGAGCAAGCTCGCCAAGGCTATCACGATTTCCGCCAAAATGGGCGGGGGGAATATCGATGACAACCCGCGTCTGCGCCTGGCGATGGAAAAAGCCAAGGCTGACAACATGCCCAAAGATACGATCCAAAAAGCGGTCTTAAAGGGGACCGGCGAACTCGACGGCGAGTCGTACGAGGAGGTCGTGTACGAGGGTTATGGCGCTGGCGGTGTTGCGATCATGTGCATGGCCACGACCGACAATCGCAATCGAACCAGCGGCGAGATCAAGAGGATTTTTGAAAAAGCGGGCGGCAATCTCGGCGCGTCCAACTGCGTCGCGTTTCAGTTTTCGCAAAAGGGCATGATTGTCATCGACGCGGAGGCGGTCGACGAAGACCGCTTGATGGAGATCGCTCTTGAAGCTGGTGCGGAAGATGTCTCCAGCTCCGAAGCTGCACATGAAGTGATTTGTAGTCCCGACTCGTTCGAGGTGGTCCGCAAGGCGATTGAGGAGGCGAGCTTGCCCATTCAGTCAGCCGAGCTTGCGATGATCGCCGACAACACGATCGAGCTTGATTTAGTCACTGCCAAGAAGGTGCTGCGTCTGATGGAGGGTCTTGAGGATCAGGACGACGCCGATGCGGTTTATTCCAATGCTGACATTCCTGACGACGTGGTGGCGGAGTTGGCAAAGGGTTAGTTGCGCGACAAGAGTCCCGCGAGGTGACCTAGTTGCGGGATGATCAGCGATGTCATGGCGAGCTTGACGGCCTTTGTCGATCCGGGCAGTGCGAAGATGGCGGTGTCATTGCAGATTCCGCCCGCTGCGCGAGAGAGCATCGCAGCCGCACCGATTTCCTGATAGCTAAGCATTCTGAACAGCTCGCCGAATCCGTCGAGCGTCTTTTCGAGAAGCGGTGTGATGGCTTCGATCGTCGAATCACGCGATGCGATCCCCGTTCCGCCTGTAAGAATCACCGCTTTGCAGTTTTCGTCCTGACAGAGATTTTGCACCTTCTGCCGTAGTGTTTCGGGGTCGTCGGGGATGATTTCGTAATTAGAAACGACATGATCTGCTTCGCTTAGGAGGTCGCAAACGGTCTTGCCGCTTGTGTCGGTGTCGACGGTGCGCGTGTCGCTGACGGTGATTACCGCGCACGTGACTGACGGGGAGTCGCTGCTGTGATGACGCTCATCGGACACGGGTCGTATTGTAGACGCGGGGCAATCTTCCGTCGATGACAAGAATGAACGACTCCCGGTTGTGCTGGACATATACCCCCAGAGCACTGCCACTCGATACGGTGCGTGTCGGGTGTAACTGGTGGATTGTCTGCCAATGTTCAGTTGCACGATCGACACTGGTAGGCCGATTGCTAGTGCCGTGTTTCACAAGAACCACGACTATGGCTGTTCTCGAATACTCCGCAATCAGCCGGGTTGGTGCCCGGTTGCATCGTCGCGAAACTTGTGAAACACGGTACTAGCGTGCTCCGAAGATGAATTCGTGTCGCATCACTAGCCCCAGGAATCCTTGTCGCACCAGTAGCCCTTGGAATCTGTGTTGCACAAGTAGCCCCGGAGGGGCGGAACGGTCTTGAAAGCCCACGGCGCGAGCCGTGGGACAAAGTTCGGTGTAGGTTGCGTAGCCCCGGATGGGGCGGAACCATTTGATCACCGACTGTGGTTGCAGGAAGGTGTCGCCCCGTTGGGGCTTTGTTCCGAGGCGTTCGTTTGTTTCCCCCCCGGCTCGCGCCGGGGGCTGTTGGATATGTTTCGCCCCTTCGGGGCTAAAAGCCGGTGCCACACTTTTTTAACGGGCTGTTACCGGAGTGGTTTCAGGTTCGAGCGCTGTCGCTGCTGGTTGACTCCGCGCAAGACGGTTGGGTCGCGAAGGAAGAAGTCTGACAGCTGCGCCGTCGATAGCCCGAATATCGAGGCCGTGTCGCTGATACGCAGTTGACAGGCGATAAGGACGTCCATCACTTCGCTAACGACGATGGGGTAAGATTCGTTCGTTTCTGCGATTCGAAGTGTGCCGCCGCCGGTGATGTAGACGCGAATCGTTTCGCTCGGCGCGTATGACTCGGGATCAACCCGTGTTCGAACTTCCAGCGCGATCATCAGACGCAGCCTGCGGAGCGCGCGCCGCTTGTTGACGTGTTGCGATCGGTCTTCGTTCGCTATCGCGGCGATTCCGGTGGGGAGGTGGCGAATACGCACCGCAGAGTCGGTCTTGTTTCGCTTCTGACCGCCCGGACCGCTCGCGCGATACTTGTCCACTTCGCAGTCGCGAAGCAGCGACGCGTCGTCGAGCAGAAGGTAGTTGGGCGCGTTCTCAGTCATCGTTCTTATCAGTAAATCGGTTTGGCAAACCGGGGCAACCATACGACGTCGCGGGATCGCCCTGCAACTCGCCAATCGAGTCCCTGCGCACACACTATATCGGACTTTGCCCGATGTCGTGGTCCGCTCGTCGCATTTTCTCACGGCTGAAAGTCGCCGCGCTTCGCCGCCGATAACGAAGGTGAGATTACGTATTCATTTTCGGTCCAAGAGACCGTCTTTGGGGAGTTTGTGATGAACACTGGGGTGCATCGATGGGTAGTTGCGGGTGCGGTTTTGCTTGCCGTTGTGATTGGCTGCAGTACGGTCGTCAATCAGGTTGCGGATGATACCGACGGTGGAGACAGCCTCGCCGGTACAGTCGGCGGGTTCTCCGACGCGCCGGTATCACCCGGCGGTACGGGCGGCACGTCAGACCCAGCAGCGGGCGGCGAGACCGACGGCGTGGAGCTTCCCGCTGAGGAGACGCGAAGCTTCTTCACGGCGTTTCAGATTGATCCGGTCGCGGAAGACACCGCCGGTCCAAAGTTTGTTGTCTCAGGCGACGTCAATCAGGACGGTCTGCTGGACCTGGTCAGTGGCTGGAACCAGTCGCAGCCAATTCAATTGCATCTTCAGGAACGCGACGCCAACGACAACATTTCGTTTCGTACGGTGACGATCGCTGGCACGAGTCCGATTGCTGTTCTCGCTGGCGTCGAGCTTGGTCAGATCAACGGAGATGGTTGGTTGGATATTGTCGCCCTTGTGAAGGCGACTGGGGTGGCCGGAATGTGCCCCGCGACGCGATGCGCCAGCTCCGGTGACTGCGCTGGTACGTCGGTTTGTATCGATGGCTGTTGCGACGGCGCGTGCAACGATCAGCAGGTGAGCCGGCTCAACGGCGATATCATCATTTACTTCAGCCCAGGAAGCGCTACGAGTATCTCCGATGGCGACCAGTGGACGGAGACCATCCTGATCAACCCGCTCGTTGTGGACTCGCTCGGAAACCAATGGAGCAATCAGTACCCGGGAATCGAATCTCGCACACTTGAGGAGGCGATCGTGGAACCGGAGTACTCGGGTTTCACATCCCTCGTCGTAGCCGACATCGACGGGCAAAACGGCGACGACATCGTGGTTGCAATGAACCCTGCCGACTGCGAGGAGCTTGGCCAGCGTCCGCCGATCAACACGGTCGACTTGTACGTCAACCCGGGCGCTGCGGCGTCGATGACTTCCACCGGATGGGGCGCGCCGACGACGGTTCACACCGATCTTCCACAAGTGAAGGACATCAAGGCGATGGACGTCGATAGCGACGGCGACCTTGATATTATCGCGACGTATACCAATGCGATCAGCGCCAACGTTCGCTGGGCCGCGAACCCCGGACCGGCGGGTGCGGTCACAGGAGTGTGGGCGCAACGCCCGATCGGGCAGATTGATCCCGAGGCGGACGTGCTCGCGATCGGCGACGTGGATAACGACGGTTTCGACGACATCCTCGTGCGTTCAACCGTCGGCAGTGTCGTGCAATGGTTCCGTCGTCCCAACGCCCAGGTCATCGACCCGGAGTTTCCACCGTCGGACACGCTTCCCACACGTTTGAACTTCCCTTGGCCTGTCTTTACGCTGACCGAATTCGGCGGGCAAGCGCCGGGGGCGATCGCGCTCGGCGACGTGACGGGTGATGGTCAGGTTGAGGCGATGGTCGCAGTCGAGGGTGGCGTGCTCTGGTACGACCCGCTCGTGGGCGATACCGTGTTCGATCCTTGGACGGGCAACACCGTGATTCAAGACGAGCCGGACGATAGCGGTGGCACAGCAACCACTGCCCCAGGCGGTAGCGGGGTTGGCGTCACTGGCGCGGACTCAACGACAGTCATCAACGAGCTGCTCATTGTCGATCTTGATGGCGATGGTCGAAACGACATCGTCGGAACGCTCGACCGTCGTACCGGGTCCGGGCTAAGCGACGATAGGCTTGTCTGGTATCGAAACACACGAACCGAAAACTAAGAAGCCTCTGAAGTTTAGATCAAGAATACGCCGCCGGAGTTTGGAACCCACCAAGCTTCGGCGGTTTTCTTGTACTTGAGTGCGTGGTGTGAGCCGCCACACTCTGAGTCGCCCACCCCGAGCCGCAGGCTTCAACCTGCGCGGACGTACGTAGTCAAGTGTGCTTCAAACTCAAGCAAAATGTTCAATCGCACTCCCGCCGAGGCGAAAGCGCCATCGAAAGCGCCAGCAGCCCCAGCGACATCCCCATCACAATTCGCCGCGTCTCTTCGTCGCAGAATACGCCGTCGTAGTTGAGGCGCGGAAGATACCGTTCACCCGCCGCCGCCCAGGCAGGAGGATTCACCGGTTGAGGTACAAATGGCGATGCGCTTGTCGTCGCCCCAAGCGCACTTTGAACCCGTACGCGTGTTTCAGCAGGGTCATGAAACCGCAAGTCCCGTCGCGCAAGCCTCGCCACGACGGCTGGATCAGTCTGGATTGCGACGAGCGAACGCTTCTCGCGTTCCAGCGCCGATTCGATATCCGAAAGGCGATGCTCCTCGTGCTGCTGGGCGACCTTGAGCGCCTGATACTCTCGCCACTCAGGCAGGAGAATACACGGGGCAAACGTCGCCAGCCCCATCAGCATCAACCCCCAGCAGACCCATCCACCACCGGCGCGTTTGGACTTCTTCGATGGCGTGGCGTTTGACATTGTCTATTTGTTCCAGAACGTCGCGCCGTAGACGGCGGAGTCTGTCAGGTGACTTTCGATACGCAAGAGTCGGTTGTATTTCGCGATGCGGTCACTGCGACACAGGCTACCTGTCTTAATCTGTCCGGCGTTTGTCGCGACCGCAATATCGGCGATCGTCGTATCTTCCGTTTCCCCGCTTCGATGGCTAATGACCACCGTCCATCCGTTTCGCATCGCCAGGTCAATCGCTGCGAACGTCTCGGTAAGCGTTCCAATCTGGTTGACCTTGATCAGGATCGAGTTCGCACTTTTCTCATCCAACCCGCGCTGCAGACGCGCGGTGTTGGTCACAAAAATGTCGTCCCCAACAAGCTGAATCTTATCGCCCAGGCGCTCGGTCAGCTTCTTCCAACCTTCCCAGTCATCTTCGGCCAGACCGTCTTCCAAGCTTCGGATCGGGTACTTGTCGCACCAGCTTGCCCAACGATCAATCATTTCTTCCGAGGAGATGAGTCGGTCCGGGTCTGATTTGAAGAATCGATACTTGCCCGACTTCTTGTCGTACATTTCAGACGTCGCCGGGTCGAGCGCGATGAAAACATCCTCGCCCAGTTTGTAGCCCGCCGCATCGACAGACTCAATGATGACCTCGATCGCTTCTTCGTTAGATTTCAAGTTCGGTGCAAACCCGCCTTCGTCGCCGACGTTGGTATTCAGCCCACGCTTTTTCAGCACGCCCTTGAGCGCCGCGAAACACTCCGACCCCATGCGAAGTGCTTCGGAAAAAGACGGCGCTCCCCACGGTTGAATCATGAATTCCTGGAAATCGACGTTGTTGTCCGCGTGCTTTCCGCCGTTGAGAATGTTCATCATCGGTACGGGCAGCACATGCGCCTTGGGGCCACCAAGATAACGAAACAGCGGTAAACTCGACGACTGGGCAGCCGCCTTCGCCGTCGCAAGCGAAATTGCAAGGATTGCGTTCGCCCCGAACCGACTCTTGTTCTCTGTGCCATCGAGTTCGATCATCGCGTGATCGACGTCTTCCTGGTCCGTGGCATCAAGCCCGAGGACGCATTCCGCCAGATCGTTGTTGACGAAATCGACCGCGTTCAGCACGCCCTTGCCGTTATATCGCTTGGGATCTCCGTCGCGAAGTTCGACGGCCTCATGTTCACCGGTGGATGCACCCGATGGGACCGCCGCCTCGCCGACGCTTTCGTCTCCGAGGACGACGACGGCTTCGATGGTGGGGAATCCTCGCGAATCGAGGATTTCACGGGCTTCGACATGTACGATAGTGGAATCTGACACGAGACGTACCTCCATGCTCGCTTGGCGCGGGTCGTACTGGGTCTATCGGCTTGGCGGCGCTCGCCGCTAGAGCCTCACGTTGGGCACTCTAGACCGGCAGAGTCGTGCGTCAAGGATGCGAAACTGCCGTGTCGAAGCGTTACTAATGCTGGCAGTCGCCGTGCGTGGGTTTCGATAAGAGCGGTGCGTGCGATTGTTCGGTGTTATGGTACACTTTCCGGGCGTTGGTCAGGTCGATCGGGCTATTGGTGCGGAACTTCATGTTAATTGCAACCGAAGGATTCAAAGAGATTGGCATTGCGACCGTCGTTCTTGGCGGGGTAGCGTTCGGGGCGTATTGCATCGCATGGCCACTCGCGATTCCGTTCGTGGTTGTCTGGATCTGGGTCTTGGCGTTTTTTCGAGACCCTCCGCGACGCGGGTCGTTTGGTCCGGGCGAGTTGTGCTCGCCAGCAGACGGGACGATTACGGAAATCGTTGAGCTTGAGGACCACCCGTCGATTCCCGGCCCATCGATTCGGATAGGGATGTTTCTGAGTCTGTTTAACGTTCATATCAATCGGTCGCCCTGCGCTGGCGTGGTTCGGTCTCTTTCTTACCACGAGGGCGAGTTTCTCGACGCTCGGCATCCTGAGTCGGGACAGCGAAACGAGTCCAACTCCGTCGTGATTGATCCATCCTCGCCCATGCCCGGACCGGTTGAGGTTCGACAGGTGGCCGGTCTGGTTGCTCGGCGAATTATCTGTCATGCCAAAGCGGGGCAGAAGCTCACGACCGGCGAGCGATTCGGGCTGATCAAGTTCGGATCGCGAACGGAGCTGATTATTCCTCGCATGGAGGGCACCGAGGTCACCGTCGCGATTGGCGACAAGGTGAACGCCGGTTTGACTCTCCTCGCGCGCCAGCCGATATCACCAACAGACGAAAAGCCCGCCCCGACGAAAGTCGCGACGGCGAGCGAGCTTGCGTAGCGAGGTCAAAGACCCAATGAAGGTTGTTGGCAGCCCATCTGATGGTGACATGCATCCGCGGAAGCGTCGGCGCAAGCTTCGTTCGCTTGCGTTCATGCCGACGATGATCACGCTCGGGAATCTCCTGTGCGGGTTCGCGGCGATTCATTTTTGTATGCGTTCGATGTACGGGTTCGGCGCGGGGGTCGCGCCTGATCTAACCGGTCCACTCGGACATCCATTTATTGAGCGGATGCTGCCGTCGTTCCTGTCGGTGGGTGCGGGTTTGGTCTTTGTCGGGATGGTTCTCGACTGTTTTGATGGACTGGTTGCTCGGATGACGCGCAGCACGACCAACTTCGGAGGCCAGCTTGATTCGCTCGCCGACATGGTCAGTTTCGGCGTAGCCCCGGCGGCGCTGATGATCGCGTTCATGACGAAAGAACTCGCCGGCGACTCGATTGTGCCTTCACCGATCAGCGCTCATTTCCTTGGGCGCGCGACGTGGATGGCGGCTGCGCTTTATGTTGCGATGGCGGCTGTGCGTCTTGCGAGGTTCAATGTTGAGCACGCCGACGTCGATGCCGATCACGGTTCATTCCGAGGGATGCCCTCGCCCGCTGCCGCGGCGATTCTCGTTGCTCTGATTCTGTTTCAGGAGCAGTTTCGTTTTGAAGAGAACAGTGTGCTTGCGTGGTTGCGTAATGCGCTTGTGATCACGACACCGATTTTGACGGCAACGATTGCCGTGCTCATGGTCAGTCGCATCCCGTACCGCCGCGTTCATCGCGTGTACCTCGCCGGTCGGCAGCCCGTCTGGCAAGTTCTTGTCTTCATGCTTGTGGTGGTCGTGTTTGTGTCATCCCCATCGATCACGCTGCTTGCGTTGACGATCGCCTATGGAATCAGCGGTCCGCTACACTTGATAGCAAGGCGATTCCGCGGCGGGGCGGGGCACGAGACTTCCGACCTCAAGCCCGCCAGCGATCAACCCAAGAAAGTCTCCGGCGCATAGCAGGACCATTCCGAGCTGATACCTCCCGCTGTCCAGACTTCACCCCTCGTGATACGATTACGCGCACCGATGTAATGTTGGAGCGAGGAATGGTGCATTGGACCGCTTCCGACGCTTCCTAAGATGAATCCTCTTTTCAGAAAGAAACGATGACTGAACCCGGCAGTGGCAACGTGCGTGTACGTTTTGCTCCTTCTCCGACGGGCTATTTGCACATCGGTGGGGCGCGGACGGTTCTCTTCAATTGGCTCTTGGCTCGCAAGTCGGGCGGGTCGTTCGTTCTTCGGATTGAGGACACGGACCGGACGCGCCACGTTGACGATTCGGTCCAGAAGATTCTCGCGGACTTGCGATGGCTTGGCCTTACCTGGGACGAGGGACCAGAGGCTGGCGGAGACGTTGGCCCCTATTTCCAGAGCGAACGTTTGCCTATCTACAACGAGTATCTGGCAAAACTGCTGGCTTCGGGCGATGCGTATTACGCGATGGAGACGCCCGAAGAGCTTCAGGCGATGCGGGAAAAAGCTCGTACAGAAAAGCGAGTCCTCAGTTACGATCGACCCAATCCGTTGCCAACGATCGAGCAGGGCGAGTCTGCCAGAAAAGACGGGAGACCGGTAGTCGTTCGATTCAAAATGCCGGGAGAGGACATCACCGTCCACGACGATATCCTGGGCGATGTGACGCTCGCGTCCGGGCAAATCGAAGACTTCGTGATTCAAAAGAGCGACGGTTTCCCGACGTATCACTTTGCGTGCGTGGTCGATGACGAGCTGATGAAAATCACACATGTTCTTCGTGGCCAGGAACATCTGATGAACACGCCCAAGCACGTCGCCATGCAGCGAGCGCTCGGGTTCGCGACGTTTCACTACGCGCACATGCCCGTCATCTTCAACATGAACGGTTCCAAGATGAGCAAGCGAGATAAGGAGAAAGCGCTTAAAAAGGGGGAGCCACCTCCCGAGATCGACGTCAACGATTTTCGAGTTGCAGGTTACCTGCCCGAAGCGGTCGTGAACTTCATTGCTTTACTCGGATGGAACCCCGGCGACGAGCGCGAGCACTTTTCCCTCGATGAGTTGGTCAAGACGTTCACGATGGAACGCGTGGGCAAAACGAATGCGAAGTTTGATCGCGAGAAACTGCTTGCGTTCAACACGAACTGGGCTGCGTCACTTGATTTTGACCGCCTGTTTGAAGCCTTTTGCGACTACCTGAGTGTGGCCACGGATATTCCGCAGGGCGTTCGGGACGCCGACGAGGCAAAGTTGCGCGACGCACTCAAAGCTTGCCTGGGCCTGCGAATATTTCCTGATGTAGTCAAGAAGGTCGGATTTGTTTTCGCACCTGACAGCGATACCGAGTACGACCCGAAAGCCGTTAAGAAAGTGCTTGCCAAAAATGACGGCGCGGGGTTTGCGATGTTAGAGCTTGTCAGCGCCAAGCTCGAAACGCTCGCGGACTGGTCTACCTCTTCAATCGAACAGCTCATCAAAGACGTTTGCGAGGAGAAAGAAATAAAAATGGGCAACGTCGCCCAGCCACTTCGCGTGGCAGTCAGCGGATCGACCATTAGCCCAGCGATTGGTGAAACGCTGGTTCTCCTGGGGAAAGACAGCACGCTGGCGCGCATCCGGAAGTGTCTAACCATCCGCGACACGCAGTGAGCGACATGAACTTCACAAAGATGCACGGACTCGGTAACGACTACGTTTATGTAGACGTCCACAAAGAAACCATCAAAGACCCCTCGACTCTCGCCCGAATCATCGCCGATCGCAACACCGGTGTCGGTAGCGATGGCCTCATTCTCATCGGGCCGTCCGACACTGCCGACGTCCGAATGGAGATGTACAACGCCGACGGATCGCGTAGCGAGATGTGCGGAAATGGAATCCGTTGCGTTGCCAAGTACGCCGTCGAACACTCGCTCGCCACCGGACCAGAGCTAACCATCGAAACCGATGCCGGCACTCGAAGCGCCGTCTGCAACATGCGGGGGAGCGTAGTCGAATCCGTCCGGATCGACATGGGCCAGCCGGTCCTCGCCGCGGCAGAGATTCCTATGACAATTGACGCCGATCAGGTCATCGACCATGCCGTTCAGATCGCTGGTGAGTCCTACAACGTCACGTGCGTCTCCGTCGGCAACCCC